>NZ_JBHYIQ010000056.1:7255-22471 GCF_042739895.1 Amycolatopsis sp. NPDC059021 | reverse complement strand
CGCGCCCGCCCCCACCCGCAACCCCCCGCGCTGTCTCCCCCACCGGCGGGGCGCGCGCGCACGCCCCCCCCCGCCCGTCACCCCGCCGGCCGCCCCGTTCGAGCCCGTGGGAAGGAACCCGAACTACGAGTCCTGGTGCCAGGTGTAGGGCGACAGGCGGGCGGCGGCCAGCAGGACGAACGCGGCGAGCACGGCGCCGCCGATCACCAGCCACGGCGTGCTGGGGCCGTTCGCGGTCAGCGCCAGGCTCACCGGCGGCGCCGCGATGACCCCGACGTTCACCCCGCCCGAGAACAGGCTCATGTTCCGGTCCGCGACCTCGCGCTTCGACACGTCGCTCACATAGCTCAGCAGGCTGGGGAAAACGATCATCTCCCCCATCGTCCACAGCACCGTCGCCCCGAGGATCACCGCCGGCGCGGGCGAGAATCCCATGGCGGCGAAACCGAGCCCCGCCAAGCCGTACCCGATGAGCAGCGACGACGCGTGCGGCAGCGAAGCCATCGCCTTGTTCAGCGGCACCTCGATGAGCACGACCATGGCCGCGTTCAGCCCGAAGACCACGCTCACCCAGTAACTCGGCAGGCCGAGCCCCTGGATCAGATACGCGCTGACCAGCACCGGCGGCAGGGCGTACGCCAGGTGGATCGGCAGCGAAAGGCCGAAAATGGTCCAGAAACGGGTTTCCTCGCGCAGCGACCCGGCGACCAGCCTGCGCTTCCGGGATTTCTCCTCGTGCACCGGCGCGCCCGCCGCGGGCCGCGTGCCGAGCAGCAGATAACCGCCCGCGCCGAGCACGCAGACCGCGTTGATCCAGAACAACGCCACCGGCTCGACGGCGAACACCAGGCCGCCCAGCACCGGGCCGATGCCCATCCCGACGTTGATCGCCAGCCTGTTGCAGGCGAAGGCAATCTTGCGGTCGTCGGGTGTGGTGCGGTCGATGATGAGCGAGTAGGACGCCGGGGTGTAGATCTCGAAGGTGAAGCCCCACGCGAAGGTCGCGGCGGCGAGCACCGCGACGCCGCTCAGGCTCGGTACGCTCGCGAGGACCACCGCGTGCAGCACCAGCCCGCCCAGCATCACCGCCCTGGCCGGGACACGGCCGAGCAGCACGCTCGCGACCACGTCGGCCGCGACCGCGCCGATGCCGAAGGCACCGACGATCAGGCCGACGTCGACGGGGCTATACCCGTCCCCGATCAGCAGATAGGCCGACAGGAACGGAAAAGCCATCAGCCCGGCGCGGAAAAGCAGTGTCACCGTGAACAGCGTGCGCAGGTCGCGGTCGAGCCCACCGACGGTGCGCAGTGTCGTGCCGATCACCGAGGAACCCCCTCATCTCCCGAGTTCACCGGCCGTCCTCGACGACGGTGAACACCTCCCCCGTCCTGGTCGCGGCGAGTGCGTCCACCGCGGCGGAGAACGCCACCGGATCACCCGCCGCGCCGGCGCCGGAACGGAAGAATTCCATTACCCCGTCGCGCGTCAGGTACGAAGACGCGGGCTGCGAGCGGTCGCCTTCCTTGGCCGTCACGTAAAGCGCCAGTTCCTCGTCGGTGAACTCCTCGACGGTGCCGACGCCGGTGATGGTGCCGACGGGCGCCTTGAGGAACCGGATGGCGCCGATTCCCGCCGGTTCGCGCGGGATCTCCGGCAGCTCGTCCATGGTGTCGAGGTACGACGCGTAGTGCAGGTCGTACGGGCTGAACCCGTACACCCGGTCGATCAGGTCCATGATGCCGTCGCCGCCGGGCCGCGCGGCTACTTCCACGACACTCAGGTCGTCGCCGTCGACCAGGATCTCGACGTGCGCGATGCCCCTGGTGATCCCCAGCGCCTCGCAGGCCTTGACGCCGAGCTCGCGTACGGCCGGGTTGTGCGTCTCCCGGCTCGGCACGAGCTGGCCGATCTCGGTGAAGTGCGGCGCGGGCAGTTTCGCCTTGTCCGTCACGGCGAGCACCGCGCGCTCGTCGCGGTAGTTGAGCACCTCGACGGACACCTCGTGCGTCGAGCTCACGAACTCCTCGGCCTGGAAACGGCCGTCGCTGAAGTCGTACAGCGGGGCGATCGCGAGCAGTTCGGCGCGGCAGTGCTCGAAAGCGGCGGGCAGCTCATCCGGCGAGCCGACCTTGATCGTGCCGGTGTTGCCCGCGAAGTCGCGCGGTTTGAGCACCAGCGGGAAATTCAGCTCGCCGGCGGCTTCCCGGAGTTCGGGCAGCGTGCCGAACGTCCGATGCCGCGCGGTCGGCACCCCGGCGGCCTCGAAGGCGGCCTTCATCGTGTGCTTGTCGCGGGAGAGGCCGACCGCCTCGTCGGTCAGGCAGGGAAGGCCGTAGTGCCGGGCGATCGCGACCGAGACGTGCACGGTCATCTCGATGATGGGCACCACCGCGGCCGGGCGCAGGCCGGTCTCGCGCTCGAACCGCTCCACCGCGGCGAGCGCCGCCTTGGCGTCGTAGTAATCGGCGCGCAGCACCTCGTCGAAGAAACGGTTGAGCCCGTCCGGCGACGGCGCCATGCCGAACACCTGGCCGGGATAGCTCCGCAAGGCGGAGACGATGGCTCGCTCGCGCAGGAGGATGTCCGCGCCGAGCACCAGCAGATAGCGGTCACCGTTCGCCTTACGCAGATTGAACATTCCATTCCTTTGTGTCGCACGCACGAAGAAGATCCGCCGCGATGGCGGCGGTAGGTTCTGAACAAACGGTCTCCCCAGATTTTCGCATAATGGCGAAAGTATTCTTCTTCGCCATTGCTATCTTGACGATACTGCGGCAAGGCACAAGGAGAGAACACCATGACAGTCGGGTTGCGCAAGGTCAATGGAGTGGAATTCGCGGTGGCGGACCTGGCGCTGGCCGAGCGGGGCCGTCACCAGATGAGGCTGGCCGAGCAGGAAATGCCGGGCCTGATGGCGACCCGCCGCGAGTTCGGCCCCGCGAAACCGCTCAAGGGCGCGCGCATCGCCGGTTCGCTGCACATGACCGTGCAGACCGCGGTGCTCATCGAGACGCTGGCCGAACTCGGCGCCGCCGTGCGCTGGGTCTCGTGCAACATCTTCTCCACCCAGGACGAAGCCGCCGCCGCGGTCGTCGTCGGCCCCACCGGCTCCCCCGAGGCCCCGGCGGGCACACCGGTGTTCGCCTGGAAGGGCGAGACGCTCGAAGAGTACTGGTGGTGCACCGACCAGCTGTTCCGGTTCGGCGGAGGGCAGGGCCCGACCGCGATCCTGGACGACGGCGGTGACGCCACGCTCCTCGTGCACAAGGGCGTCGAGTTCGAGGCCGCCGGCGCGGTGCCGCAGGCCGCCGAGGACGACCCCGAGGAGTACCGCCTGATTCTCGACACCTTGCGGACGTCCCTCGCCGAGGACTCGCAGCGGTTCACCCGGATGGCGAAGGAGATCCTGGGCGTCACCGAGGAGACCACCAACGGCGTCAAGCGGCTCTACAAACTGGCGCGTGACGGCGAACTGCTGTTCCCGGCGATCAACGTCAACGACTCGGTCACCAAGTCGAAGTTCGACAACCGCTACGGCATCCGCCACTCGCTCATCGACGGACTCAACCGCGGCACCGACGTGATGATCGCCGGCAAGCTCGCCGTGGTCTGCGGCTACGGCGACGTCGGCAAGGGCACCGCCGAGTCACTGCGCGGGCAGGGCGCGCGCGTCGTGGTCACCGAGATCGACCCCATCTGCGCGCTGCAGGCGGCGATGGAAGGCCTGCCGGTGGTGGAGCTCGACGACGTGCTGTCCGAGGGCGACATCTTCATCACCACCACCGGCAACTTCAACATCATCATGGCCGATCAGATGGCCAGGATGAAGCACAACGCGATCGTCGCCAACGTCGGCCACTTCGACAACGAGATCGACATGGCCGGGCTCGCCAGGATCCCGGGCATCCGGAAGGTCGAGATCAAACCACAGGTACACGAATGGAAGTTCCGAGACGGCAAGTCTCTCATCGTGCTGTCCGAGGGCCGCTTGATGAACCTCGGCAACGCGACCGGCCACCCGAGTTTCGTGATGTCGAACTCGTTCACCAACCAGACGATCGCCCAGCTGGAACTGCACACCAAGCCCGGCGAGTACGGCCGGGACGTCTACCGGCTGCCCAAGCGCCTCGACGAGAAGGTCGCGCGGCTGCACCTCGACGCCGTCGGCGCGAAGCTCACCAAGCTGACCAAGGAACAGGCCGACTACATCGGTGTCGACGTCGACGGCCCGTACAAGCTCGACCACTACCGCTATTGACGCCGCTCAGATGACGCCGAATTCGGCGAGCAGCTGGTGCAGGGTGACGCCCGCGTTGAGCTTGTCGCGGATGACGCGCTCCTTGTCCAGCAGCTCGCGGGTGTCCGCGAGCACGGCCTCGGCGACCGTCGGCGAGACGACGCCGAGGCCGTTCTCGTCGGCGACGATGATGTCGCCCGGCTCGATGAGCTGGCCCTCCACCATCACCGGGACGTTGGTCTGCAAGGGTTCCGTGCCGTCGTGGGTGATACCGGGGCAGCGCCGCGGCAGCGTCCCGGCGTACCAGACGGGGAAGTCCAGGTCGCGGATCTCGTCGACGTCGCGGACCAGCCCGTCGATGATCGCGCCGCCGATCCCGGCCAGCTGCGAAAGCGTCGACATCAGCCCGCCCCACATCGCCATCCTCGGCGAGCGGTGGCACGCGACGACGATGATATCGCCGGGCTTCGCGGTGGCGAGCACCGGCAGGCAGTCCACCAGCTCGTCCGCCGCCAGGTGCACGGTCAGCGCGGGCCCGGCGATCTTGTGCTCGCGCTTGACCGGCTTGAGCCCGCCGATCACCCCGACCTTCGACCGCGAGTCGGCGACGAGACAGCTCGGACTGTACTCGGCACGCGCTATCTCGCGGAAGGCCTCGACGAGTTCGGCACTGGGCCTGACGAGTTCATTGTGGACGGTCCGCATCAAAGTCCCTTTCCGGTGATTTCGGCCAGAATGCGCGCCAGCCGCCCGACGCCCTCCTCGATCTGTTCGCCGGGCACCCTGCTGAAAGCCAGCCGCAGTTCGTGCCTGCCCCGGTCGTCGGGGTAGAAGATCGAACCGGGGACGAAGGTGATGTGCTCGGCCAGCGCCCGCTCGGCCAGCGTGAGGGTGTCGACCTCGCCGGGCAGCGTCAGCCAGGTGAAGAACCCACCCCGGGGACGCGTGAACCGGACCGTTTCGGGCAGGTACGCCTCCAGCGCCTTCGTCATGATTTCGCAGCGACCGCGGTAGAAGGCGCGCGAAGTGATGATGCCTTCGTCGAAGCCACCGGAGCGGCCGTAGTCCTCCAGCAGCAGCTGACCGAGCGGCGACGTGCACTGGTCGGTGAACTGCTTCGCCCGCGAAAGCGCGGCGACGAGCGGCGCGGGCGCGCTGATCCAGCCGGTGCGCAGGCCGGGCGAGAACGTCTTCGAGAACGTGCCGAGCTGCGCGACGACATCGGGGGCCAGAGTCCGCAGGCTCGGCCGCCGGTCGCCGTCGTACCCGAGCTCGCGGTAGGCCACGTCCTCGACGAGCAGCAAGCCGTGCTTCCTCGCCAGCGCCACCAGCGCATGCCGTCGTTCGACGGACAGGCTCACGCCCATCGGGTTCTGGTAATCCGGGATCGTGTAAAGGAACTTGGGCTTGCGCCCGCCGGCGAGCGTCCTCGCGAGCGCGTCGACGTCGAGGCCGTCCTCGTCCATCGGCACCGCTTCGATGACACCCATCGCGTTCTGGATCGCCATGATCGCGCCCATGAACGACGGGCCTTCGACGAGCACCCGGTCGCCGGGATCGAGCAGGCAGCCGGTGAGCAGTTTGAGCCCTTCCATACCGCCGCTGGTGATGATGAGCTCGCTGTCCGACGGACGCAGGCCGTCGTGCTCGCCGAGCCAGCCGGCGAACCAGTCACGCAATCCCGGCAGTCCCGCAGTCGGCCCGTACTGCAGTGCCGCCGGGTCGGCGAGAACGCCGGAGAAGGCGGCCTCCATCGCCGCGCGCGGGAACGTCTCCGGATGCGGGTAGCCACCGGAGAACGCGATGATCCGGTCGTCGCCCGCTTGACTCAGGATCAACGTGATCTCGTCCCCCGCCCCGCTGCCGACGCTGCGGGCGAACAGCTCGTTCCACCTGGCTTCGGACACGGTCACCTCCGGACGATTTCGAGGTCGTCCGGCGTGACCAGGTCGGGGCTCGTCCAGCCGTCGAGGTCGTAGTCGGACAGGCACGTGTCGACGAACCGCTTGAGCGCGTCCGCCTGGCCAGAACCCTCGTACATGCCGAGCGTCTGCAAGCGGACAGTCTCGTGGTCGCCCGAGTAGTTGCGCTCGTAGAGCTCGTGCCTGCCGCCGAACTCGGTGCCGATGCCGTCCCACAGCAGCTTGAGCAGCTTCACGCGGTCGATGGCCTCGATCCCGTTCGAGCCGCGGACGTATTTGTCCAGGTACGGCCGCACGTCGGGATTCTTCCAGTCGGCGGCGTGCGAGTTGAGGTAGATCAGGCCGCTGCCGAGTGTCTGCTGCAGGATCTCCTTGATCCGGGGGTAGCCGATGCCCATGAACGTCCGGTACGCCATGCCGTAGTTGACGTTCGGCTGCACCGCGTCGCCGACCCACGGGTTCGGTGATTTCGCCATCGACTCCGACAGGCTCCAGAACAGGTCGCGCCAGTTGAGCAGTTCGCCGATCTGCGCCTGCACACCGCGAAATCCTGAGCTGCCTGTCATCTCGACCGCCTTCATCGCGCAGCCGGCGATGAAATCGAGCTTCACCGCGAGCCGCGTGCAGCCGTGGAAGGTGAAGCGCTCCAGGAAACCGGACCCCGCGGTGAACTCGTTCGCGGCCGCGGCGTCGTACATGAACACGTTCTCCCAGGGCACCAGGACCTTGTCGAACACCATGATCGCGTCGTTCTCGTCGAACCGGCTGGACAGCGGATAGTCGAACGGGCTGCCCAGCGCGGCGGCGGCCAGTTCGTAGGAGGTGCGGCAGAACAGTTTCAGGCCGGGCGCGTCCATCGGCACGGTGAACACCAGGCCGAACTTCTTGTCCTTGACCGGCAGGCCGTAGTGCGCGACGAAGTTCGCGTTCGTCAGCGCCGAGCCGGTGGCGACCACCTTCGCGCCGGAAACGACGAGCCCGGAATCGGTCTCCTTCTCGACGTGCACGCACACGTCGGAGACTTCGTCGGCGGGCTTGGCGCGGTCGATCGGCGGATGCACGATCGCGTGGTTGAAGTAGAGGACGCGCTCCTGCGCCTCCTTGTACCAGCGCCGCGCGTTGGGCTCGTACTCGCCGTAGAAGCCGGAATTCGCGCCGAGCGTGCCCAGGAAACACGCCTTGTAGTCGGGGGTGCGGCCCATCCAGCCGTACACCTGCCGCTGCCAGGCGATGATCGCCTCCCGCGCGGAAAGCAGGTCCTCCGGCGAACGCGCGGTCTTGAAGAACGGATGGGTGAAACCGCCGTTGCCGGTGTCGGTCGGCACTCGCAGCGTGCCCTCGGCCTCCGGCGCGTGCAGCGCGTCATAGAGCCGGGCGATCGAGCGGGCGCTGTTGCGGAACGCGGGGTGGTCCACGACGTCGCCGACCCGCTCGCCGTAGATGTACACCTCGCGGTCGTCGCGCAGGGAGCCGAGGTACTCGGCACCGGTCATCGGGCGGATCTCGTTGAGCGCGCTGCCGGTGCCGCCGGGCGCGACCGGGTGGTCGAGGGTGGTCATGCGGCTTCTCCCCAGGAGGTCGGTGGCTTCCAGGCGTTCCGCGACACCACCACACTGTCCTTTGTGGTCAGTTCGGTGAGGTCGGCGGCGATGTCGTGGGCGCGGTCCACCAGCGACGGGAGGCCGAAGGTGAAGAAGAGCGTGCCGGAGGCGAGGTCGCCGAGCGCGTGGATCCGGCCGTCGCCCGTCCCGCCGACGGTGAGCCTGCTGGTGGCGCGGTCGACGTGCAGGCCGCCGCGAGGATGCCGCTCGCCGAGGCCGCTGTCGACGATCGAGGCGATCAACGGCTCCGCCTTGACCGGGATCTTGTCCGCGGGCACGTTGACCGCGTTGAACACGAAGTCCGCCCGGTACACGGTGTCTTCGGTGGTCAGGGTGAACCCGCCTTCGCCGGCGGGCTTGGCGTCCCGCATCCCGGAGACGATCTCGAGCCTATCCTCGTCGACGAGTTCGAGCAGCTTCGCCGCGCTGGCGGGCGGCATCGGGCAGCAGACGCTCATGAGTTCGCGGTAGTGGTCGCGCAGCAACGCGTTCTTCTCGTGCTCGGGAAGCAGCGGCCAGACGTCCGGCCCGGCGGCGGGCACCACGCGTTGCAGGATCCGCAGGCCGACGCTCGCCGAGTCGACCTCGGCGACGTGCCGCCGCAGCCGGGCGACCGGTTCCTCGCGCTCGCCACGCAGGACGTCGTCGATCGTGGCCTCGATGTCTTCGCCCGCATCGGCGAATTCGGCCCGCATGACCGCGATGACCTCGGTCAGGGTGATCCGTTCGCCCCGCGCGGCGATGGCACGGAACCGCTCCGGGGTGAAATGCTCGAGCCGGTAACCGATCTGCCGCTGCCGGACCATGGGCAGCACACCGCTGCGCGAGAACATCCGGATCCTGCCGCGATGTCCGCGGCCGGCGAGGCCGAGTACCACGTCCACGCCGGTCAGCCCGCTGCCGATCACCCCGATCTCGGCGTCGGGATCGACCTCGTCGAGCGTGGCGGAGAGCGGGTAGGGCTCGGCGACGAAACCCGGTGTGCCACTCAATCCGTACGTGTCGGTCGGTTTGCCGCGGCCGACGCACAACACGACGTGATCGGCGTGGAACCGGCGGCCGCGCCCGGTTTCGAGCAGCAGTCCCCCGCCGTCCGGAATGGCCGAACGGACGGTCTCCCTGATCACCTCGACCCGCCAGCCCTGTTCGATCAGCCGGGCCAGCACCGCGCGCGCGGACTGGACGAGGTAGTCGCCGAACATCCCGCGCGGCACGAATCTGATGCCACAGAAGGGATCCCGGTGCTGGGGCCCGCCGTCACGGTCGCGCAGGGACAGCCAGCTCTGGAAAAGGCCGCTGTCACCGAACCGCAGCGACATGCCGTCCGGCGGGATGTTGACCCGGACGGTGTCCAGGTCCGGCCGGAAGGGCCTGCCCCGCCACAGGTGGGACGAGGTCTCGAAGATCTTGATGCCGCCCGCGGGGCCTTCGGCCTCGGCCAGCGCGTCGAGCAGGCACACCGCGGACGCGCCACCGCCGACGACGGCCAGCTCCGGCCATCGCTCGTCTTTCGGCATGCCGAGTGAACGTGGGTAGCTCATTCCATCTCTCATCGTCAGCGGGCGCCGTGGGCCGGACTACGCGCCGAAAAGAAAGGCGCGCCCATGAACCGGCGAAACGGCGCTCCCCCTCTTATCGCTATTCGACGTGGATACTCGTCCGCCCGCGTGATCCAGTCGAGAATACTTCCCGCCACACTGGGGTTTTCTACTCCTGTATTGCGGGACGCCCTGCGCCGACTCCCTTGTGGACAGTGCTCGATCGAGGTCCGATCGAGGAGCGATACACGACCGCCGGGCACAGCGTGAAACGGCTTGACGCGAACCTGGTGCGTGTGAATGATGGCTTTGGGGGTCCCTTTCGATCGACGCGCGGCAAGCGCTGCCGCGAATACGCGATTGCTGATCGAATTCAGCGCTGGAGATGCGGGCATGACCACTGAAACGACGGCCGATCCGGAAATACGACGGATTCGTCATCTGATCGGCGGGGGCCGGTCCGAGCCGGTGACCGGCGAGACGTTCGAGACCAGAGATCCGCACGACAACTCCCTGCTGGGCACGGTCGCCCGCGGCACGGCCGAGGACGCCACGCGGGCCATCGAGGCCGCCCGCGCCGCCTTCGACGACGGTCCCTGGCCACGGATGACCCCGAAGGAACGCCAGAAGATCCTCCACGCGGTCGCGGACAACGTCGAAAGTCACCTCGAAGAGCTGGCGATGCTCGAAACCCGGGACAGCGGCAAGATCATCACGCAGGCCCGGCACGCCGACATTCCGCGCACCGCCTACAACCTGCGCTTCTTCGCCGACTACGCGGCGATGGCGGGCAACGAGGCCTACCCGGACGGCGATCTGCTCTCGTACACGCTGTACCCGCCGGCGGGCGTGGTCTCCGCGATCAGCCCGTGGAACGCCCCGCTGATGCTCGCGAGCTGGAAGCTCGCCCCCGCGCTGGCCTTCGGCAACACCGCGATCCTCAAGCCCGCGCCGCAGACCCCGCTGACCGCGTCCCGCTTCGGCGAACTCGCGCTGGAGGCGGGCCTGCCCGAAGGGGTGCTGAACATCGTGCACGGGTTCGGCGGTGACGAGGTCGCGGGCCCGCTCACCACCGATCCCCGCGTCGACCGGATCACCTTCACCGGCTCCACCGCGACCGGCGTGCGGATCCTGCGGGCGGCGGCGCCGAATCTCACCCCGGTTTCGGCCGAGCTGGGCGGGAAATCGGCCAACATCGTCTTCGACGACGCCGATCTCGACGTCGCTGTGCCCGAGTCGATCCGCGGCATCTTCGCGGGCAACGGCCAGATGTGTTTCGCCGGGTCGAGGCTTTTCGTGCAGCGCGGCATCCTGCCCGAGTTCCTGGCGCGGTTCACCGCCGCGGCCGAGGAGATCGTCGTCGGCGATCCGAAGGATCCGGCCACCACGCTGGGACCGCTGATCGAGCAGCGGCATCTGGACAAGGTCGGCGGCTACGTCGAGCTGGCACGCGACGAAGGCGGCACCGTCGTCTCCGGTGGCCACCGGATCCGCGAACCCGGCCTCGCCGAAGGGTTCTACTACGCGCCGACGGTGATTTCGGGACTGGGCAACGATTCCCGTACCGCGCAGGAGGAGATCTTCGGTCCCGTCGAGACGGTCATCGGCTTCGACACCGAGGAGGAGGCGCTGCGGCTCGCCAACGCGAACCCGTACGGGCTGGCCGGACTGCTCTTCACGACCGACCTCGACCGCGCGCACCGCATGGTGAGCCGCTGGAAGGCGGGCACGGTCTGGGTCAACTGCTACCTCGTCCGCGATCTGCGGCTGCCGTTCGGCGGCGAGGGCAGGAGCGGCATCGGGCGGGAAGGCGGGCAGTACTCGCGCGAGTTCTTCACCGAGCCCCGCGCGGTCACCCTGCGCATCCGGCCAGGACGCTAGCGAACAGGAAGGAAACCCATGGAACCGAGCGCCGCACGAGCGGCCGCCACCGGCTTGCTCGACGCCGCCGGCACGGGGAAACCCGTTCCGCCGCTGTCTTTGCCGATCGAGGACGCCTACACCGTCCAAGCCGCGCAGGTGCGGTTGCGGGCCGACGCGGGTGAAACCGTTCGCGGCCACCGGATCGCGGGCGCGTCCGTGGCGGCTCGCCGCCGCTGGAAGGCGACCGAACCGGTGCACGGCACCGTGTTCGCCGGCGCGTTCCAGCCGGAACACCGGCCGGTCGCGGCTTCGTTCATCCGGCCCGCGGCCGAGGCGAGTGTCGCGTTCGTACTCGGCACGCGGCTGAGCGGGCCGGAGGTGACCACGGCCGACGTGCTGCGTGCCGTCGCATTCGTGCTGCCCGCGCTGGAGATCACCGACTCGCGGATCGACGACGAGGAGCCGGGCGCCGCGGATGTGGCCGCCGACAACGCTTCCGCGGGCGTGGTGGTGTTGGGCGCTTCCCCGGTCGATCTGTCCACAGTAGACCTCCGGTTGGCGGGGTGTGTGCTCTATCGCCGGGGCGCGGTCGCGGCGACCGGCGCGGGCGGCCTCGCGCTCGGCTCCCCGGTGAACGCGCTCGCCTGGCTGGCGAACTCCTTGTCTGCCCAGGGTTTCACGCTCGAACCCGGCCAGGTCGTGCTTTCCGGCGCGCTCACACCGCCGGTCGCGGTGTCACCGGGCGACAGCGTCCAGGCGAGCATCGCCGGGCTCGGCAGCGTCACCACCGTGCTCGCGGAAGGCCAGTCATGACCGACAACGTCCTCGAAGTCCGTCCCGGCGATGTCAAGCGCGCCGCCGAGGTCATGCTCGGCGCGGAAGCCGCGGTGACCGCGCGCGGCCCGATCACCGCGCACTGGCCGGAGCTCGACCTCGACACCGCCTACGCCGTCCAGTACGAAGCCCTGCGGCAACGCCTGCGGCGCGGCGAAACCCTGATCGGTGTGAAGCTCGGCCTCACCTCGCGCGCCAAGCAGATCCGGATGGGCATCGACTCGCCTTCGCTCGCCTGGCTCACCGACGCCATGGTGCTGCCCGCCGGTGAACCGCTGCCCCGCGCCAGGCTCATCCACCCGCGCGCCGAACCGGAGATCGTGTTCGTGCTCGGGGAACGGCTCGCCGGTCCCGGCGTGACCGCCGCGACGGCGTCGAAAGCGGTGGCGCGGGTTCACGGCGGCGTCGAGATCATCGACAGCCGCTTCCAGGACTTCAAGTTCACGCTGGCGGACGCGGTGGCCGACAACAGCTCCTCCGGGCTGTTCGTACAGGGCCCGGTGGGCAAACGCCCCGAGGACCTCGATCTGTCACACGAGGCCTGTCTGCTCGAAGTCGACGGCGAGATCGTCGACGCCGCGACCGGCGCCGCCGTGCAGGGGCATCCGGCGGAGGCGCTCGCGCTCGCCGCCAACAAGCTCGCCGAACGCGGTCTCGCCCTCGAAGCGGGCTGGATCGTGCTGACCGGCGGCATGACCGACGCGGTCCACGTCGAGCCCCGCTCGCGGGTGGCCGTCCACTTCTCCCACCTCGGCACGATCACCATCCCTGGAGGCGAATGATGCCGTTCATCGACGTGAGTCTCGGCACCGGCCGCAGCCCCGAGCAGATCCGGGCCCTGATCCACGAACTCACCGAAGCGGCCCACCGCGCCGTCGGCGCGCCGCTGGCGAACATCCGCGTCGTCATCCGGGAGGTCGCACCCGCGCACTGGGCGGCGGGCGACGTGACCGTCGCCGAGCGGCAGGCGTCCACCGAAGGAGCGAAGTCATGACCGAGCCCGACCTCCGGCACGAGATCGCGCATCTCGCGCGGATCGAACTGCACACGCCGGACCCCGACGGCACGCTCTGGTTCTTCACCTCGCTGCTCGGCATGTACGAGACCAAGCGCGAAGGCCAGTCCGTGTACCTGCGCGGGTACGAGGACCCGTACCAGTGGAGCCTCAAGATCACCGAAGGCCCGGCGCCGAAGATGGGGCACGCCGCCCTGCGCACATCGTCCCCGGAGGCGCTGGAGCGGCGGGCGAAGTCGATCACGGACGGCAATCTCCCCGGCGAGTGGACCGAGGACGAGTACGGCTACGGCAAGACCTTCGCGTTCACCACCCCGGACGGGCACGATCTGCGCCTGTTGTGGGAGGCCGAGAAGTACCGCGCGCCCGCCGAGCTGAAGAGCAGGATCCTGACCAGGGCGTCGAAGAAACCGTTGCAGGGCATCCCGGTCAAGCGGATCGATCACCTGAACCTGCTGGCCAGCGACGTCACCCCGGTCAAGCGGTCCTTCGAACGCCACCTCGGCATGCAGACCCGCGAGCGGGTCGTCGACGGCGACGTCGAGATGGGCGCCTGGCTGAGCAGCAACATCCTCGGGCACGAGGTCGCGATCATGCGGGACGCGCTCGGCGCGCAGGGCCGCTTCCACCACGTCGCGTTCTATTACGGCGTACCGCAGCACAACATCGACGCCGCGGAGATGTTCCGCGAGTACGGCGTCACGATCGAAGCGGGACCGGACCGCCACGGCCTGACCCAGGGTTCGTTCCTTTACGTGTTCGAGCCCGGCGGCAACCGCGTCGAACTGTTCGGCGACTGCGGTTTCCTCGAACTGGAACCGGACTTCGAGACGAAGACCTGGACGATGGACGACATCGACGTGGTGACGGCCATCGGCGGCGCCAAGCTGCCGTGGGAGACCTACTTCACCTACGGCACCCCGCCGGTCGCGCCCGCGCTGAGCCCGCACCCGGCACCGGAAGAGACCACGGTCGCCCCCGCCGCCTGAGCTCGCGGGTCGTTCGGCGCGGACCTCAGGCGGGTCTGCCGAGCTGGTCGCGGCGACGCCTCAGGGAGGCGGTTTCGGCGGTATTGCCCGCCAGCTCGATGGCTTTGTCGTAGGCGGCGCGTGACTTCCGGCTTTGGCCCAGCCTGCGCAGCAGGTCGGCGCGGGTGGCGTGGTAGGCGTGATAGCCGGACAGCTTGTCCTCGAGCCGGTCGACAGCCGCCAGTGCCACCTCCGGTCCGTCGAGCTCGGCGAGGGCGATGGCCCGGTTGAGCGCGACGATCGGCGAGGGGTCGAGGCGGACGAGCCGGTCGTAGAGCGCGAGGACCTGCGCCCAGTCGGTGTCGCGGATGTCGCGGGCGGAGGTGTGCACGGCGTTGATCGCGGCGAGGATCTGGTAGCGGCCAGGGGCGACCCCGGCGGCGGCAGCGGCCAGCCGCTCGCGCACCAGCCAGTGGCCCTCGGCGATCAACGTCTTGTCCCAGGCGCCGCGGTCCTGCTCGCCGAGGGCGACCAGTTCACCGCCGGCCGAGATCCGGGCGGGGCGGCGGGCCTCGATCAGGAGCATCAGCGCCAGCAGCCCGGCCACCTCGCCGTCGTCCGGGAGGAGGACACGGATCAGGCGGGTGAGCCGGATCGCCTCGGCGGTCAGGTCCTGGCGTACCGGATCGGTGTCCGGACCGGTCGCCAAGTAGCCCTCGTTGAAGACCAGGTACAGCACGGTGAGCACCCCGGCGACGCGGGCCGGGAGATCCTCGGCGGACGGCACGCGATACGGGATGCGAGCCGCCTTGATCTTGGCCTTCGCGCGGGTGATCCGCTGTCCCAGTGCGCTCTCGGTCACCAGGCAGGCACGGGCGATCTCGGGCACGGTCAGGCCGCCGACCATGCGCAACGTCAGCGCCACGCGGGCTTCCATCGCCAGCGCCGGGTGACAGCAGGTGAAGATCAGCCGGAGCCGGTCGTCGTCGATGACACCGAGAGACTCGGGCGGGTCGTCGTCGTACATCATCCGAGCCTCCTTCTGCTTGTCGTCGCGCTTGTTCTCACGCCGGATCCGGTCGATGGCCCTGCGGTTGGCGGTGGTGGTCAGCCAGGCGCCGGGGTTGGGCGGCACGCCGTCGGCGGGGCGCCCCGCCCCGGGGGCCGGGAGGCGCGCGGGGGCGGCCCCCCGCGCCCGGGTGGGGTGGTCGCACTCGGCGCGGCGCGGGGCGCCC
>NZ_JBHYIQ010000056.1:0-7245 GCF_042739895.1 Amycolatopsis sp. NPDC059021 | reverse complement strand
CGCCCGCGCGTTCGCCTGTCGCGCTACCCACGCGCGGGGGGGGGCGCGCCGCGCGGGCGCGGCCCCCCCCCCCGCCCGCGCCCGCCCACGCCTCGGCGGCCGCCTCCTCGGCGATGTCGAGGTCACCGAAGCGCCGGGTCAGGGCGGCCACCACCCGCGCCCACTCGTCGTGGTGGGCCCGGGTGATCGCCTCCCCCGCGTCGATCACAGGAATGGCCGTACCTCGATCTTCCGGTCGCAGACCTTCGACGCCTCGGTGGCGAGCTTGAGCGCCACGTCCAGATCGGGGCACTCCCACACCCAGACGCCGGCGAGGTACTCCTTCGACTCCACGAACGGCCCGTCGCTGACCACCGCCTGCTCGCCCCGGTTGTCGATGACCGTGGCCGCGTCGGTGTCCGCGAGCCCGCCCGCGAAAACCCAGTAGCCCTCGGCGATCAGCCGTTCGTTGAAGGTGCTGATGACCGGCTGCCTGTCGGTGCTGCCGGGATTGCTCTTGTCGTCGATCACGGAAACCAGATACTGCATCCGAGGATCATCTCCTGTGGTGTCAAGATCTCGGCGCCGCCCCGCGCGGGCGGCCTCACCCCTGCTACGAACACCACCACCCCGATCCGACACCCTCCCCCGGATTTCTTCGCGGAAAAGCCGGATCCCGGCCGATGTCATCGGGTTTTCATCCGGCCTCGTTAATTTCCTCAGCTGCCGGGCCTCGGGTGCCGGGAACGATGAGCGAAGGGGACGCGATGGAGCCGGGATTCACGCCGCAGCCGCGGTTCGGGCAGCAAGCCGGGTACGGCGGGGCGTGGCCACCGCCCCTGCCGGTGCCGCCCGCGCCCCGGCGCGGCCGCCGGAAAGCGCTGGTGCTCGGCGGTATCGGCCTGGTGGTGGCCCTGGTGGCCGGGCTGACGACCTGGCTGGCCTGGCCGTCGCCCGAGGCGAACCGGGCGCCGTTCGAGCAGGCGCTGGCGAACCTGGCGGCCGCACGGGGCGTGCACTACACGAGCGAGCTCGGCGGCATGAAGTGGGACATCACCACGACCGCCTTCGGGGAACGGTTCGGCACCTTCGGCCGTCCCGGTTCGGCCGCAGGGGACCAGGATCTGCTCGCCGTCGAGGGCAAGGTCTACACCAAGTCCCAGCGGGACAAGGACAAGGGGCCGCTGGGCAAATGGCGGACGGGCGAGGCCGGGGAGACCGGGTTGTACCGCCCGATGCTCGACCGGTTCGCGCCGCCCTATCTGCTCGCGGCCAGGCTGTCGGCGGCACTGGACGACCAGCGGGATCTCCCCTCCCCGGACGACGCCGATCTACCCGGCCTCGACGTCGCCGGGGTGCCTGCCCTCCGGGCCGACACCACGCAGGGCACGTTGTACGTGGCCAAGAACGCGCCCTACCGGGTGCTGCGCCTGGTTCCCGCCGGGGAAGGCAGGCAGCCGGGACTTCCCGGCCTCACCGGGCCGCCGTCGCTCCCCCGGCGTTCGTCCATTCCGGACTGGCCGGGCGGGACCTCCGCGCCGCCGGTCCCCTCGGGCCCGCACACCGCTCCGGCGGCGTTCCGGCCCGCCGCGCAGCAAGGGGCCGCCGGCTCCGGCGGGATCGACGTCTCGCCGGTGGCCGCCGACCAGGCCGACCGGATGTACGACACCCTGGCCGACAACACCCAGCAGCTCGCCGGCGCGGTGGACGCGAGCATCGACTTCTCGGTCGCCGGCAACGGCACGATGAACTGCGGGCCCGGCGGCTGCACCGTCCAGGCGTCCTTCACCGGAACCCTGTCCGCCGACGCGAAAACGCGGATCACCGGTGGCCAGGTCACCGCCACGATGACCGCGACCGTCAGCATCAACGGGCGGCCCGCCGGAGGGTGTGCGAGCCCGCCGGGCGTCTTCCCGATCACGGGGAACACCGTCGCGGGCCAGCTCTCCTGCGCCGACCCGGAGGCCGGGGCCGTGTTCACCGCGGTCGAATCGCAGCTCAAGGCCCAAGCCCAGGCGGAGTCCCGGGCCTCCGGCGGCAGGCCGGTCCCGTACACGATCACCGGCACCGGCCAGGCCGAGGTCTCCGCCATGGCCGTGGCCCAGGCCGAGGTCGAGCGGCTGATCGGCGAACAGCGGGAGGAACGGCGCGCCCAGCCCTGCGCGACCCCGAACAGTTTCGTGCCCGGCACCCGCGTCCTGCTCGCCGACGGCACCTCCCGCCCGATCGAGCAGCTCACGCCCGGCACCCTCGTCCGCACCGCCGACCCGGCCACCGGCACCACCACGGCCGAGCCCGTCCTCGCCCGGATCGCCGGCTCCGGCCCGAAACAGCTCGACCGGCTCACCCTCGGCGACGGGAGGCGGTCCGGGACCGTCACCGCCACCGCGAATCACCCCTTCTGGGATCCGGACCGGCGGGCCTGGGTCGACGCCGGCGATCTGCGTCCCGGCGAAACGCTCGCCACGCTGCCCGGCGCCGAGCCCGTGCGGGTGACCGGTGTCGGCGCCGAACAACGCGAGCTGACCGTGTACAACCTGACGGTCGCGGGCACGCACACCTACTTCGTCCTCGCCGGCGACGTCCCGGTGCTGGTGCACAACCAGGACGAGGACGGCAGCCCCGCCGGTACCATCGTCGACGACAGCGGGGTCAAGATCCAGATCTACTCCAACGACCACGGGCCGGCGCACGCGCACGTCAAGGGAGGCGGCAAGGAAGTGCGCATCGGGCAGAACGGAAAACCCCTCGCGGGCGACCCCGAACTGTCGAAACAACAGGCGAAAGTGGTGCAGAACCACCTCGGCGACATCCGCGACGCCATCCGGTATTCGATGCGGAAATACCGGGAAAACGAGGAAAACAAGAGCAAGACCGCGGAAAACCGGAACGGCGGGAACAATGGCGGATGCTGAGGTGAACGAGCGCCTCCTGGCCGCGCTGAACGACTTGGCGGGCCTCGCGGGCGTGCCCGCAACCGCGCTCGGCGACGGGCACGCGCGCTGGACGATCTACCACGCGTGCCTGGACTTGCCCGGCGCCGCCGGCGCGCTCCGCGAGTGCGCCGCGCTGGAGCCGGACCACGCGGTGGCGTCGGCGCTCGTCGTCGCCATGCTGGAGCGAGTCCCGCGTGCCGAACGGGCTCAGTGGGTCGCGCTCCTCGCTCCCGCGGTACGCGAATACGCGGACGGGCGCCGGAGCGAACTCGAGGTGCTGGACGACATCCGGGACGGCGCGCTCCCCGCGAAAGTCGCGCGGGAGCACCTCGGCGAATGGTCCGACTGGCTGCAACGCCGGATCGGCGGAACCGCCGCCGATCCCGAGATCCTCCGGCTGCTCGCGGAGCGCGGCCGGACCAAGCGCATCCGGCACCTCGCCAGGGAAAGCCTCTCGGCGCTCGGCGGGTGAATCGCGTTCTCAGCTGACGACGGTGGTCGACCAGTCCGGCAGTTGCCCGTACGCGATCACGTCGGGAGGCGCCGTCGGCACCGTGACAGCGGCGGTCGTCATGGTGCCCTCGGCCGTGACCTTCAGCTGGGGCAACTGTGCCCTGGCATGCTCGATGAACCTCGGCAGCCACTCGGGAATCGGTCCGCCTTCGGCGCTCTGGAGACTTCCGTCCTGGGCGCAGTGGTAGCTCAGCTCCAGGTCACCGAAGCCGCTGCGGCCCTCGATGCGCGCGTCGCAGAAATCCCAGCCCCGGGGGCACACTTCGTCGATCCACGCCCATGCCAGCACCACGTACACCGGAGTGACGCGCACACCGCTCGGCAGCCTGATCGGCGGTACCGCCCGTACCTCGGCCGATACCTCGACGTTGACGGTGGTCGTGATCCTCGCGTCCGAGAACCGGACGTCGACCTCGCTCACGCGTGTGCCCCTCCTGGCCGTGGGTGATTCGGTTCGGTGTCACCGTACCGCCGTGCCGCCCGCACCGCCGGGCCCCTGACCGGTCAACGGCCTGGGGCGGCCGGCTGCGGCGGCTCGCTCGTGGTCGTCTCCGCGCGTGGCCTGCGCCGGGCCAACGGCGCGAGGGTGCGGTGGATGATGAAGTACTCGGCGACGAGCGCGTTGCCCAGCAGCGCGGCCCATCCGCTGGCGGTGTAGACGTCCTTGAAGGGCACCGAAGGGAACAGCTGCACACCGAGCAGCAGGTAGAGGCGCAGGGTGACCGCGGCGAAGGTGAGGCTGTAGTTGCGGATCATCCAGACGCGGTGCAGCTGGACCTGGCCGCCGCGGATGGTCCGGTAGGCCTGGAAACCGGTGTACAGCCACGCCACGATCAGCATCGTGAACGCGACCTGCAGCGCGAAACCGCTCGGCGTGACCGCGGTGGAATAGGCCGCCGCCGCGGCTGCGGCCACGACCGAGATCAGGTACACCCGGCCCAGTACCCGGTGCAGGCGCGGGAACCGGGCCCGCAGCCGGGGCACGAACTGCCACGGCCCGATGATCAGCGTCAGCCCGGCGGGCACCGAGTGCACCACCAGGCTCAGGTAGTAGCCCACGATGTTCTTGTCGATCGGCACCGCCGAACCGCCGGTCACATACGGCGTCACGAAATAGACCGCGATACCGATCGCGAGCACCACGAGAACACTCCAGAGGAACCACCACCACCGGCGGCGGACCGCGCGCGACATAACCGCAGTGGACATGCGAAACTCCCATTCTCGGAGAAAGGAACGAAAAGAATCACGAAATGAACGAACTGCCGCGGCTCACCGTGTGATGCCGGGGAAGCGGCGTCCGGCGAGCTGCGGTTACGGCCGTAAGGTTACGCACGTAACTCCACTTCGCGCAAGGACTTACAGCGGTAAGTTTTCGGGTGTACGCTTACGGCATGGCAGAGAACCCGGCCGCGGCACCCGCCCGCCCCCGCAACCGTCGCGGCGAAGGCGCCCGCCTGCGCGAGGAGATCGTGGACGCGGCGGTCGAACTGCTCGACGAGACCGGCAACGAAAGTGCCATCACCCTGCGCTCCGTGGCCCGCCGCGTCGGGATCGCGGCCCCCTCGATCTACCGCCACTTCCCCGACCAGCCGACCATCATGCTGGCCGTGGTGCAGCGCGCGTTCGCCGAACTGGAGACACAGCTACGCGCCGACGTCGACGCCGCCGGCGAGGGCCCTCGAGAGCGGTTGTTCGCCTGTTGTCACGGCTACCTGCGGTTCGCCCAGGACCATCCCGAGCGCTACCGCACCATGTTCGGCGGCCTCTGGATGCCCGTTCTCAACGACACCACCGTGACGGAGCACGACGTCGCGACACTCGGCGACGCCTGCACACAACTGCTCATCGACACGCTCGACGACTGCGTCACCGCCGGCCTGGCCACCAGCACCGACGTGCGCGCGGACGCCGTCGCGCTGTGGCTGGGCCTGCACGGGCTGGCCCACCAGCGAGCGTCGACTGTCACCTACCCGTGGCCGCCGGACATCGCCGACCGCATCATCACCGCGCTGGCCCACCTCACCGGCGAATGAGCCGCGTCGTCAGGAGACCGGCCCCTAGTCCAGCCACTGCGCGAGCACGGCCGCCTGGCTGTGCTCGACATCGCGGGTCGCGGTGAGCAGCGTCAGGTCGTGGTCCCTGGCGATCGAACGCAGGTGCTGCGCGGCCTCCCGGTGCGGCGGCTGACCCAGCTCGGCGAGGTACCGGCGGCGGAATTCGGTGAACCGCGCGGGGTCGTGCCCGTACCAGCGGCGCAATTCCGTCGACGGGGCGACATCGCGCAGCCACTCGTCCAGCCGAGCGTCCTCCTTGCGAACCCCGCGGGGCCATACCCGGTCCACCAGCACCCGGAGCCCGTCCGATCGCGACGGCCGGTCGTAGATCCTCCGGACCGTGATCCGCGTTTCCACAGCACCTACCTCCTTGCCGTCCCCTGCGCCCGGGAGAAACCTCCGGCGCGCCCGCCCAGTAAGGTCGGCTCCACCATGAGCAGCGTCACCGTATTCGCCGGCGTCCGGCCGTTCGGCGCCGATCCGGTGGACCTCCTCGTCACCGACGGCGTGATCACCGGGCAGGTGCCCGCCGGGCAGGGCACCGGCGCGCGGATCATCGACGGCGGCGGGCGCGTCGCGCTGCCGACCATGGTGGACGCGCACATCCATCCGGACAAGACGGCCTGGGGCCAGCCGTGGGTCTCCCGGCGGGCCGCGGCGGGAATCGCCGAACTGGCGCAGGCGGACGCGGAACTCTTCCGCGCCCTGCCCACCCCGGTCGGGGAACGGGCGCACGGGCTGCTGGCCCACGCCGCCGCCCACGGCACCCGGGCCGTCCGGGCCCACGCCGACGTCGCCCCGGACTTCGGCCTGGCCGCGCTCGCGGGCGTGGCCCAGGCACGCGAGAAACTCGCCGGTGTGCTGGACGTGCACACCGTCGCGTTCCCGCAGCACGGGGTGCGGCGCGCGCCCGGCACCGCCGAACTCCTGGCCGAGGCCGCGCGGTCCGGGCTGGCCGATTTCGTCGGCGGCATCGATCCGATCGGGTTCGACGACGACCTCGCCGGACAGCTGGACCTGCTGTTCGGCCTGGCCGACCGGCACGGCGTCGGCATCGACCTGCACCTGCACGACCGGGAGCGGGCAGGGCTCGACGTCGTCGCCGAGGTGATCGACCGCACCCGCGCGCTGTCACTGGGCGGCAAGGTCACCATCAGCCACGCGTTCGCGCTGCTCGATCTGACCGCGGCCGAGCTCGACCGGCTCGGCGCCGGTCTCGCCGCCGCCGGGATCGGCCTGACCACGGTCGCACCGGCGGGCCGGACGTTGCCGGTGCGACGCCTGCGCGAACTCGGGGTCCGGGTCGGGCTCGGCTCCGACGGCGTCCGCGATTCGTGGAGCCCGTTCGGCAACGCCGACATGCTGCACCGCGCCCACCTCCTGGCCCGCTCGCTGCGGGCCCGGCTCGACGACGAGCTGGAACTGGGCTTCCACACCGCCGCCGGATTCGGGGCCGGCCTGCTCGGCCTGCCCGCGAGCGACCTGAAACCGGGTTCGCCCGCCGATTTCTTCCTGGTCCGGGGCGAATGCCTGGCCCAGATCGTGGTCGACGTGCCCGCCCGCGACCTCGTCGTCCGGGCGGGACGCGTGATCGCGCGCCAGGGCGAACTCGTGTGAGACGACCGGCCCACGTGTCCACAAAGGACGCCCCGGCTCGCCTGTCGCGGGGGGCCGCCGGGGGCCCGGGACACCACCCCACCCGGGCCGAGGGCACCCAGGGTCGAGGAAAGCGCGCCCACCCCCGCGCACGCACCCACCCC
>NZ_JBHYIQ010000055.1:52159-65887 GCF_042739895.1 Amycolatopsis sp. NPDC059021 | reverse complement strand
TCTCCCGCCCTGCAGGACCTCTCGAGACCCCCCCGCTTTCTTTGCGCCGGGTGTTTGGGTCTATTACTCCGAGGCCCCTGCGCTGACCGCCCCCTTCAGCTCATGTGACGAGAGGAAAGTCCCCTTCAGCTCTATTGGACGGTCAGGGTGTAGGTGGTGGTGGCGGTCTTTCCGGTGGAGTCCTTCGCGGTGATGGTGATCGGGTAGGTGCCGGGCTGGAACGGGGCTCCCGCCTGCATCTGTGAGCTGCCGCCGCTGGACACGGTGGCGGGGCTGAAGAACGGCGCGAACGGCAGCCCGGAACCGGACGCCGACAGCGTGATCGTGCCGGTCCCGCCGGAGGCGGTCACCGTGGCCGTGGCGAAGAATCCGGGCCGCACGGTGCCGCTGCCGGGATTCACGCTCACCTTCAGGTCACCGGCGGGTGGTTCTCCCTTGCCCACGACCAGTTTCAGCGTCGTCGTACTCGTGTCGGTCGTGCCCTTGCCGGAGATCGTGACCGAGTACTCCTTCTCCGGCGTGGTGGCCGCCGTTTCGATCGTCACCTTGGCCGTATCGCCGGAGTTGATCGTCGACGGCTGGAACGTCGCCTTCGCGCTCTCGGGCAGACCGGACGCGGACAGCTCGACCTTCTCCGCGCCGTTCTTGCCCGCCTTGCTGGTCACCGTCGCCGACACATACTTGCCGGGGTCGACCCGCACCGAACCCGGCGTGACCCCGACCGAGAACTTGTCCTGATCCGGTACCGAGCCGATCTGCTCCTTGACCCAGTCGCCCATGTCGTTGTTGAGCCTGCCGTAGACGCTGTACCACTTGAAATCGCTGCGGCTCCACGACGCGACCCCGGTCACCTTGCCGTCCACGATCAGCGGGCCACCGCTGTCCCCCGGCAGGATCGTGACGTGGCCGTCGCTGTAGCCACTGCAGATCATCGTGGCGTCCTGGAATCCCGCCCCGACACCCTGGCAGTTGCTGCCCGCCACGATCGGCAGGCTGAACTTGTGCAGCGTGACGTCCTTGGTGTCGTCGTTGAAGTCCTTCTTGCCGTAGCCGAGCCCGAGACCTGTCTTGCCCGGCTTGTTCAGGTCGGTGTCCGCGGACGTCGCGACCTTCGCGTACTGCCCGCCGGGCACCGGGATGTCGGCGTCGGTGGTCACCACGGCGACGTCGTAACCCTGGTCGAAGTTGACGTACTTCGGGTGGGTGTCGTAGCTGACGACACCGATCCGCGTGCCGCCGCCCGCGTTGAGGTCGTCCAGGCCGTAGAGGAAGGTCTTCTTGCCCTCGGCGGCCTTGCAGTGCGCGGCGATGAGGATCTTGCGCGGGGCCACGACCGATCCCGTGCAGGTCTCACCCTGCGGCCGGGGCCCGCCCTCGCGCAGCCCGGCGATGATGAACGGGTAGTCCTTGACCGACGCCGGTGTCCCGCCGATGGACGACGGCCGGACGTCGCCGCCGGGGATGGCGGTGCCGCCCAGCGGCGTCACCGCGGGCGGGTTCCCCGGTGCGGCGGCCGCCACGTTCGGCCACGGCGTGGCGAGTACGGCGAGGCCGAGGGCGAAACAGCCCAGTATGCGGTTTCTTCTGCTCACGACAGCTCCTTCGGTTCGAGTAGCTGCCCGTCACTTTCCGGTGACCGCGGGTGGGGTAACAACCCGGGAGCACACCCGTATGGGTACGGAACTATTGCGGCGAAAGGGTTTCCCGCGTCAGCCGAGCGCGCCGAGTACCGTGATGGCCGCGAGGCTGAGGCAGATCCCGAAGTTGACCACCTTGTGGTCGAGGAAGACCGCGACGAACTCGCGGATCGTCGCGCTGGGCCAGAAATACCACGCCGTCGGCGCGCCGATGACCTGGCCGTCGACCTTCGCCCGCCGGGCGGTGAGCGCGGCACGCAGGACGTGGAAGTTGTTGGTGACCACCACACACCGGTAGCCCGGCCGCAGGCCCGCCATGATCTCGCGGCTGAACGTGAGGTTCTCCCAGGTCGTCGTCGACCGGTCCTCCAGCAGGATCCACTCGCGGGGCACACCCCGTTCCACGAGATACTCGGCCATCGCGTGGGATTCGGGCAGATCCTCATCGGGGCCCTGCCCTCCGGACGTCACGAGCAGCGGCTGTCCGCCCCGGGCCACGCCCGCGTCGAAGACCGCGCGGGCCCGGTCGAGCCTGCTCGCCAGCAACGGCGGCACCTTGGCGCCGATCAGCCCGGAGCCGAGGACGACCACGAAATCGACGGCGCGGCGTTGCCGGATCCGGCCGTACACGATGGCGTAGAGCAGAAAGCAGACGAACAGGAACGACACGTACGCCAGGATCAGCGTCAGCACCGTCACCGCGACCTTCGCCGGGGTCCACGGGATCTGGTTGATCGCCGCGGTGAACGGGAGGTAGGCGATGATCCCGGCGCCGAGCAGCAGCGAGAGCAGGTTGGCCAGGCTCCTGCCTTCGCGGCGGATCATGGTGACGCCGTTGAAGATCAGGAAGATCGCCAGCGCCAGGATCACCAGCGGGATCAGCAGGAACCCCGACACGACCACGACGGCGGCCGCCTGTTCCGACACCGAGGCCAGCGAGGCCACCGTGCCGAGCGCGCCGAAGAACAGGGTCATGAACAGGTAGACGCCGTTGCGCAGGCGGCGGCGTTCCCTCAGGAAGCTGATCAGGAAGAACAGGAACCACACCGCCGCGATCCCGAAGATGAAGTAAGCGACCTTCACGCGACCGTCCCCGACACGATCCGTCCTCCCCGTTCCCGATCACCCGGCGCGGGGATTAGACCATACGGTCCAGCGACGACACGGGAGAACCCGCCGACGCGGCTGGCTGACGGCGGGTTCCACACACCAGGGAATTGACGGGGAAAGGGGGACGCGGTTCATTTCGCGGGTTTGGCCCGCCGCACCAGGTACCAGGTTATCGCGGCGGGTACGACCGCGGTGAGCACGGCGCCCAGCGTGATTAATCCCGGTGCGGTCAGTTGCACACCGATGACCATCACCACGAGGCCGACCGAGAGCAGCACGAGCAGGCCCAGTCCGGCCGCCACCAAGGTGATGAGGTGGATCGGCCGGAACTCGGCGAACCGCCGTGCCATGCGCGGGTTCTCCTCGACGAGGTGTTTCTCGATCTCGTCGAGTTTTCGCTGTTCGTAATCGTGTAGCGCCATCTTCCAGCACCACCTGAATCATCGTGATCCAGTGTTTCGAGGTGGGAACATGATACGACCTCGGCGGCCGGAAAATCTTCTCCGGGCCGATGTCCGGTCACGGCCGGATCTCGTGGCGGGCCGGAAATGAATCGGCCGGCCCATCGGAAGTGCGCTGAGCAGGCAGGAAGTGGCCGCGCCGCCGCGCGCACCGAGATGATGTCGTGACCGCGGGGCGAGGCCGCCGGGCCGCGCCGTGGCCGCTGTCTGTCCATTGGGGACGCACGGGCCCGGCACGGGCGGACTCCCTCCCGCCCGTGCCTTCCTCATCAGTGGTGCTGCTTCCCCTCGACCGGGCGGAGTTCGATGCAGCAGCCCGCTCCCGGCGCGAGCGCGGCCTCGACCGTGTGCGCGCCCAGCCCGGTGAGCACTCCGGTCAGGAAGGCGTGGTTGATCCCGCAGACGAGGCCGGGTGCCTTGGCGGCGAGGGGCTGGAACGGGCAGTTGCGCAGCTGGACGCGGTCCGGCGCGGGGCGGCCGGGCTCGAACCCGTACCGGGTGAGCACGGTCTCGGCGAGCGTGAGCGCCCGCTCCGTGCCGAGCCGCCCCGGCCGGGCCAGGTCCCGCTCGAGGCGTCCGGCCCGTTCGCCGTGCTCGGCGGCGATCCGCAGCGCGGCCTCGCGGGCGGTCTCGTCGCCGGAGTCCGCGAGCACCGCGCCGGCGAGGATGTCGGCGAGGATCTCGTGCCGCCGGGCCGGGATCCCGACCTGGATCTCGGTGTCGGCGGGCCGGTACAGCTTCGGCTTGCGCCCCACCCGCGCCACGTCGCCGACGGTGTCGTAACCGAACGTGAGCAGACCGGTGCGGACGAGCTTGTCGAGATGGAACGCGGCCAGCTTCCGGGAGATCCCGGCCGCGGCCGCCGCCTCGTCGCGCGCGACCGGGCGCCGCGCGTCCCGTACGTAGGTGTACAGGCTGCGGCGCAGGTCGTCCTCGAGCGCGGCGACCGCGGTGACAGCGGCGATGTCCAGTGTCTCCCGCGGCCGTTCGAAAGCGGTCACGTACTCAGCGTATCGGCTATCACAGTTGGTCCAACAGCCACATGTCGGGATCGACACTGGTTACTTGACCTTCCGCAACATAACGCCAATACTTTTTGGTGAAAACCAGGAGCCGAAAGCCAGGGTGAAGCGTGATGTCGAGTTCAGCACTGCGGGTCGTGCACCAGCCGGAGGTCGGCCCCGACCTCGAGGCGGCGGAGGCCGCGGCGGCCGAGTTCCTCACCGCCCTCGGCATCCCGCTCGACTCGGAGAGCCTGCGTGGCACCCCGGGCCGGATGGCGCGCGCGTACGCGGAGCTGTTCGCCCCACGCCCGTTCGACCTGACGACCTTCCCCAACGACGAGCAGTACGACGAGCTCGTGCTGGCCCGCGCGATCCCGGTCCGGTCGGTCTGTGAACACCACCTGCTGCCGTTCGTCGGCGTCGCCCACGTCGGCTACCTGCCCGGCGAGCGCATCCTCGGGTTGTCCAAGCTCGCCAGGATCGTCGAGCACTTCGCCTGCCGCCCGCAGGTGCAGGAGCGGCTGACCAAGCAGGTCGCGGACTGGCTGTGCGAGCACCTGAACCCCAAGGGCGTCGGCGTGGTGATCGAGGCCGAGCACTCCTGCATGACGCTGCGCGGGGTCCAGGCCGTCGGCTCCAGCACCGTGACCTCGACACTGCTCGGCACGCTGCGTCAGGACGCCCGGTCGCGCCAGGAGTTCTTCGCGCTCACCGGCGTCAACTCCTGAACCGTCCACAAGGGACGGTCTAGGGCGAAGGCCGCGAGCCCAGCAGCAACAGGCACAGCACCGCGACGGCGGTGACCACCCCGGCGACGAGCAGCATCGGGTCCAGCGAGGGCGCGGTCGCGGGTGCGGCCTGCTGGACCACGGACGGCTCCGACGACGAGGGCGCAGCCGGTTCGGGTGGGGCTGCGGAGTTCGTCGCCGGAGCGGAGCCGGACGGCGGGACCGAAGGCGTCCCTGGCACCGAGGGCGCGGTGGTCTTCTTCGGTGGCACGGGTGCGGCCGGCGCCGGCTTGGGTGGCGGTGCCGGCGCGGCCGTGGCCGGCGCGGCGAGCACGGTGACGGTGGCCCGCATGTCGGGGTGCACCGAGCAGTAGTACGAATACGTGCCGGGCTGGGTGAACGTGTAGCTCCAGCTCTGGCCCTGCGACAGCTTCGGGCTGCGGAAGGCCACCGGCGCGCTCGTCGTGACGACGTCGTGCGGGGCTTCGTCGTGCTGCATCCAGGTCACGGTGTCGCCGGCCCGCACGGTCAGCGCGGCCGGGCCGTACGCGTAGTTCTCCATCATCACCTGCTGTGCCGCGGCACTGGCGGGACGAGGCGACCAGGCCAGGACACCGCAAGCGAGGAGAAGACCGGCGAGGACGATCGCGGTACGCCTCATCGGACGAACTCCATCGCGATCTCGACGTGGACACGGCGTCGCGCGAGCCGGGCCTTCCGCCGCGTCTTCGGCAGAATTCCCTTGGCCCACAAGATGATCCGCTCGTCATCGACGTACCGCAGGTCGCCGTGCAGCCGCAGCTCGCGGGTCGTTCCCGGCAGTGCGACGCGGCAGACGAAGTCCACGACACGGTTGGCGCCGAGACGCACCACCGGTGCTTCGACCACGACATCCGGGTGTTCGGCGGCGGACAGACCACGCGGCCCCGTCAGGATCTTGGCGAGAAAGGGGACGCCGACCCGCAGCGACGCGGCGTCGAGCACCACGGTCAGCGCGGGCCCGGCGACGTCGAAATGCCCGCCCGACGCGGTGAGCCGGCCCCGCAGCACCGGATAACCCAGCAGGCGCAGCGAAGTCTCGATCACACAGCGGTCGCGGCGCAGCGTGTACACCTCTCGGCGGACGCCGTCGGGAAGGAGAGCGGGCAGGACTTCGGTGTCGGGCATCGGCGGGCGCCTCCGGACTGGGCAGGGATACTGGGCGGGTGGCTGGGGTCGGGTCAGCAGCTCGCCTGGTTCAGCAGCGGCGTGAGCACGGATTCGAGCCACACCGTGTGGGTTTTGATGTACTGGTCGAGGTTGAGCAGATCGGTGACCTGCTGGCCGAGCGATTCCTCCAGATGGGCGCTCTTGAGGTGCGCGACGATCGGCGCCAGCGTGTCGGCGACGACCTTGTCGGCCGACCCGTTCAGCACCGGCGCGAGCACCGTTTCCAGCCACACCGTGTGGGTTTTGATGTACTGGTCCAGCTTGAGCAGGTCCGTGACCTGCTGGCCGGGCGATTCCTCCAGGTGCGCGCTCTTGATGTGGTCGATGATCGGCTGCAGGACTCCCTTCGGCACACACGTGCCGTCGCCGGGCGGGGGCGCGGGCATGGTGTGGGTGGGGCTCGACGGCGGCGCGGAGGTCGGCGAACCCGGGGTGGTCGGCGCGGTGGTCGGCGGCGCCGGTGAGCTGGTCGGCGATCCGGTCACGGTGAGCGTGGCCTTCATGTCCGGGTGGATCGAGCAGTAGTAGGAGTACGTGCCCGCCTTCGTGAAGGTATGGCTGAAGGTCTGGCCGTTCTGCAGCGTCGGTGAGGTGAACTTCTCCGGGCCGTCGGTGATGACGATGTTGTGCGGCGCGGTGTCGTGGTTGGTCCAGGTCACCGTGTCGCCGACGGCGATGCTGACGTTCGCCGGGGTGAACTTGTAGCCCATGGCCTCGACGGACTTGGCGGGCGCCGCCTGCGCCGCGGGTGCCGCCCCGCCCGCCTGCGCCTGGGACAGGCCCTGGTAGAGCGGAACGGCCAGCGGTCCCTGCTTGGCCAGCGCCGCCAGATCGACGTCGGCGCGTCGCGGCGCTGCCTGCTCGGTCTGCCCGCCCCGCAGGGTCGCCAGGCTGAACAGGGCCGCGGCGAGCGCGAGGATCGCCACCGCGAACGGCCACCGCCGGGCGCGGGGCGCCGGTGGCGGTGCCTCGGTGGTGATTTCGGGGTTGTCCATCAAGGACTCCTTTCGGATCCGGTCACCGGCCAGGGCTGGCCGTGACGAGGAAGCTCGCCGCGAAGAGCACCACGAGCACGAGCGTGGTCTCGGCGGCGACGGAATAGACGAACGGGCGGACGACGGCGGCGTCGCCACGCAGGACGACGGCGAAGTCGAGACGCCGCGCGACCCAGCTCTTGCTGCCTTGCGCGATCAGCAGCACGACGGCGAGTACGGCCAGTTTCACCAGCAGGATCCGGCCGTAGCTGGTGGTGAGGACGCGACCGGGTGGCCCGATGGTCTCCACCGCGAGCACGACGCCCGCGACGATCACCAGGAGCACCGACACCATCGCGAGCTTCGAGTAACGCGGGACGACGCGGGCGAGTTCGTCCGCGTCCCGGCGGGCCAGTACGCCGAACAACAGCACCGCGAGCCCGCCGATCCAGGCGGAGATCCCCGCCAGGTGGACGAAATCCGCGAGCTGGGTGAGCAGCGGCCGCTTGCTTTCCACCGCGTGGCCGGTGAGCCCGGACGCGCGCAGCAGGCCGAGCACGATCGCGCCCGCGCCGACCCGCCAGGCGGTCGTCGTGGCGGCGGCCCGGCCCCGTTGCAGCACCCAGGCGAGCACGACGCCGCCGAGCAGCCACAGCAACGCCTTCGCGAACCAGACCTGTCCGAAGTGGACATCCAGGACCTGCCGGATCAGGTCCCAGCTGAAGAGATCACCGGCCGGGCGCTGGGCCGACCACGCGCCCTGCAGTCCGATCCCGGCGAGAGTGCCCGCGAGGCCCAGTACCCAGCCGGTCGTCAGAACCCGCCGTGTACCACGCTGTTCGGCGCCCTCGGGCCAGAGCACCGCGAGGAAGAAGAGCCCGCCGGCGAAGAGGGTCAGGCCGAAGTAGTCGACGCAGCGGGCGAGGACGTACCACGCCTTGGCCGGGGTCAGGTCCATGGCTCAGTGGCTTTCCGGGGCGGGGATCATGGCGAGTTCGAGCGCACCGTCCGGGGCTTTGCAGTAGCCCAGCAGCAGCGCGCCCAGCCCGTTCGGGCCCGTGACGCCGAGGCCGGTGGTCGCCGCGCCGAGTACCGGCAGACCACCCACGACGTCCAGAACCTGTTGGGGCACACCGGGTTGACACGATGGGACGTCGGAGCCCGGGGGTGGCGGAGGCGGGATCGGGGTGGTCGGCGGCACGGAGGGCGATGGCGATTCGGGTGCCACGGGATCGGTGGCGGACGGCGGCGCGGGGGAGGGCCGGACCTCGATTCCGCCCGGCATGGTGGGGGAGGGCGGTTGCTGCTCCACGGGCGGGAACACCGGGACGGCGGGCAGCGGGGAGATCGGCACTCCCGACGGTGGTCCACCGGACGGCAGTGGTGGCGCGGCCGGTGACGCCGGTGCCACCGGGTGCCCGCCGTCGGCGACCGGCGGGGTGGCGGCGGCCGAGCCCGGCCGCAGGCCGATCCCGGACGCGTAGCCGACGACGACCACGACGGCCCCGGTCAGGCTCGCCGCGATCAGGTGCTCGCGACGTGGACCTCGCACTGCCACGGTCTTGTCCTCCTCGCGGGAGAGAGCGGTTCCGGAAACGCCGTGCGGGCGAAGGGAACCGGAAAAGGGAAAGACGTCCTCGTCGACGTCGAAGAAGGCGAAATGCCGAGGAAAGGGAACCCCCGGTCGGCGAGAAGAAAACCAGTCGCCACGTTTCGGGGTGTGTTCCTGACATGAAGACCAGGTAAAGTCGCCCGCCGTCCGGTACCGGCCCGGTGGTGAGATCCGCGGCCGGATGCCGGTAAACCTACGCCGTTCGGGTGACGAGAGGCTCCGCCGAGGGGCTCAGAGCGCTTCGCGGGCGCTCGACGGGGCGGAAAATGATCATGTGAGTGAGAATTGCTTAACAGACATATTTCATTTCTCGCGGCGCCTCGGCGTTAATGTCGGCTCCTCAGGCGTACCCGATCCGCCGGATTCGGCGTGTATCCGATCGATCGCGAGGAAATCATGATTCTCGATGAACAGCGGCGGCTCGCCGCGCGCGTGGCGGTCCTGCTGACGGCGGTGGTGCTCGCCTTGCTGCTGTGGACGCCGGGAGCGCACGCGCACAGCGTGCTGGTGTCGAGTGCACCGGCGAATGGTGCTTCGATCGCGACGGCGCCCGACCGGGTCGTCCTCGAGTTCAACGAGCCGCTGGAGAAGGGATTCACCGAACTGACGGTGATCGGCCCGGACGGCGGTACCCACTGGGAAGGCGGCCCGGTGTCCATTGTGGATGCCAAGGTGTCGGCGCCGGTGCGCCCGCTCGGCCCGTCCGGGGCTTACGCGATCCACTACCGCGTGATCTCCGCGGACGGGCATCCCGTTTCCGGGACCGTCCCGTTCACGCTCACCGTGCCGGGACCGGCGAAGGCGGCGCCGGTCACCTCGGCGGCCGCCGCGCCGGTGGCGGCACCTTCGGTGTCCTCAGTGGACAGCGGGGTCCCGCTGTGGCCGTGGATCACCGGTGGGGTGGTACTGCTTCTCGCCGGCTTCGCCGTCGCGCGCCGGATGGCCCGCGCGCCGGAGCGCGCGGGCCGTTGAGGTCAGCGCAGGCGCTGTGCCCGCAGGACGGTGTCGCGGTGGTGCGGGTTGCCCTCGGGCACGTGGGCGCGCTCGCGGGTCTCGTCGACCACGATCTTCCAGTCGTCGCCGAGCAGCGCCGCGACCTCGGACGGCTGGTAGAACTCACGCGGGTCCGGGCCCTGCTCGCCGTTGTGCGCGTGATGTTCCATGGCGCCGTCGAAGTCGTGCCCGACGAAGAGCAGGGTGCCGCCCGGTGCCACGGCGGCCAGCAGACCGCGCACGGCGCTCTCGCTCCGGATGGGGAAATAGTGCGCGGAAACGAGGTCGAACGAGGCCGCGGGCGGCGCGGACACCGCGAGGTCGGTGCGTACCCACGCGATGTTCTCGCCGCCGTGCGCGGCGGCCCGTTCGAGGGCCACCTGCGAGACGTCGATCGCGGTCACCTGCCAGCCCTTCTCAGCCAGCCACCGCGCGTCGGCACCTTCGCCGCAGCCGACGTCGAGCGCCTGCCCCGGCGGCAGGCCGGTGGCCTCGGCCACCAGAGTGCCGTTCGGCTTCCCGCTCCAGAGCGAGTCCTGCTCCCGGTACTTGCCGTCCCAGAATTCCGCGTTCACGTAGTTTTCTTCGCTCACAGTGCGTTCCGTTCGGTCAGTGCGTTCTGGACATCTTCGGAGACGAGGTCGGCGTTGATGGCGCCCGCCGCGGTGGCGCCGGCCGCCGCCGACGCGAGGACCTGCAGCCGCGGATCGGTGACGTTGCCCGCGGCCCACACGCCCGGCACGGAGGTCTGGCCGTCGGCGTCGGCGGCGAGGTAGGTGCCCATGCCCGTGGGATGCGGCGCCGGCTCCAGCCCGAGCGGCGCGAGGAAGTCCGCGCGCGCGGTGAACCGCGGCGCGACCACCAGCGCGCTCAGCGGGATCGCCAGGCCGCTCGACAGCCGCACGCCGCTGAGCCGGTCGCCGGTGACGGTCACGGCCGTCACCTCGTCCGGGACGACCGGGATCCGGAGCGCGGTGAGCTGCTCCAGCTCGTCGTCGGCCGGCTTCGCGGCGGTGTGCATCAGGAACGTGACGTCCGCCGACCACTGCCGGAACAACAGCGCCTGATGCATGGCCATCGGCCCGGTGGCGAGGATGCCGATCGGCTGATCGCGGACCTCCCAGCCGTGGCAGTACGGGCAGTGCAGCACGTCCCGGCCCCACCGCGCGGCGAGCCCGTGGATCGCGGGCAGTTCGTCGGTCAGCCCGGTCGCCACGAGCAGCCGTCGTGCCTCCACAGTGGACCCGTCGTCGAGCTCGACGGTGAACGCGCCGGAGGTCCCGGCCGCCGACACGACCTGTCCGGTGACGATCTCACCGCCGTACCCCTCGACCTCCCGCCGCCCGGTCTCCAGCAGTTCCCCTGGCGGCATCCCGTCGCGGGAAAGGAATCCGTGCATGTGCTCGGCGGGCGCGTTGCGCGGCTGCCCGCCGTCCACCACCAGCACCGAGCGCCGCGCCCTGCCCAGCATGAGCGCGGCGCCGAGCCCCGCACCGCCACCCCCGGCGATGACCACGTCGTAGCGGGCCCGTGTCTTGGTCATGGTGACCACCTCCGCGATCCACCATGCGGGAGACTTCGCCAAGTTGACAAACTTCTTTGCCGAAACTGCAATAAGAGGCATGAGCGACGACTTCGAAGAGGTGCTCACCGCGGTGGGGCCTCGCCTGCGTGAGCTGCGCAAACGTGCCGAACTGACGCTGACGGACCTGGCGGAGGCGACCGGCATCTCGGTCAGCACGCTGTCCCGGCTCGAGTCCGGCAGCCGCAGGCCGAGCCTGGAGCTGCTGCTGCCGCTGGCGAAGGCCTACGGCGTCCCGCTCGACGAGCTGGTCGACGCCCCCGCCACCGGCGATCCCCGCGTCTATCCCCGCCCGTTCCAGCGGCACGGGATGACCATCATCCCGCTGACCCGCAGGCCCGGCGGGGTCCAGTCGTTCAAGCACATCATCCCGGCGGGGCCCGGCCGCCAGGAGCCGGATCCGCGGACGCACGAGGGCTACGAATGGCTGTACGTCCTCAATGGACAGTTGCGGCTGGTCCTCGGCAAGCACGATTTCGTGCTGCGCGCGGGCGAGGTCGCCGAGTTCGACACCCGCGAGCCGCACTGGTTCGGCAAGGTGGACGAGCGGCCGGTCGAGTTCCTCAGCCTCTTCGGACCGCAGGGCGAGCGGATGCACGTCCGCGCCCGGCACCGCCGAGATTGACCCGTCCGCTACGTGGCGTCGGGATCGACCGGTGGCCGCTCGCCGGGCCGCAGGGGCGCGGGCGGCGGCGTGACCGGCGTGCCGTTCGTCACCGGCTGAGCCGCCGCGGGGGCGGGCTCGTCGAGCAGGTAGTTGGTGACGACCGTCCTCGGGTTGAATTCGCGGAGGCTCTGGAGGTCCTGCAGCGGCTTGCGGAGCTGGTCGAACTCCGGGCCGAGCTCGGATTTGAGCTGTTCCTGCGCGCCGCTGGCGTACGAGCGGACCTTGCGGATCGACTGGCCGACCCACTGGACCGCGCCCGGCAGCCGCTCGGGGCCGAGGATGAACAGCCCGGCCACCACCAGGACCACGATGTGCTCGATGCTGAGGCCGAACACGCTTCACCTCCGGACCCATTCGTCGGATTTCGCACGGTTACGCGGAAAACGCGCCCGTGCGACCCCTCGATCCTACCGGCGAACGGTGAACGACCGGGGGGATCCGGGTGCCGGATCGGTCACCCGGGAGCCGCTTCTCGACGCGACGGCGTCCTGGCCCCAGGTGTTCACGTTTGGGTGTCAATCCTGTGCTCTGGGTGAGATCGAGCAGTGACCTCAGTGATCTATCACGTGCTTGCTACATCGAATGGGTGTGTGTGTTCCGCCATTTGAGGGTAGTCAGACGGACACGGAACGCCTACTTTACTGGCAAGTAGAGAATCCGCTGAGTCCTGAGGACGCTGCGTCACGTCACGAACGTGAGGAGGCGGGATGGCGACCGACTTCGACCGTGCCGGTGAGCACCGGCGCGAGGAACTCGGCGGGCTGCTGGAACAGGGCCCGTTCAACGTCGCGCTGCGCGCGGCGATCGTCGCCAGGGGGCTCAGCCTCGACCGCATCCAGGACCGGCTGGCCCGCAAGGGCGTCCAGGTCAGCCTCGCCACGCTGAGTTACTGGCAGTCGGGTCAGCGCCGTCCGGAACGGCCGACGTCGCTGCGGGCGCTGGAACACCTCGAGACCGTGCTGGAGGTCCCGCCGAACTCGCTGCGGAACCTGCTCGGCCCGCCGAGCCCGCGCGGCAGGCGCGGCGGCAGCGTGCCGGGGCTGGCCGACCTGTGGCCGGCGAAACCCGAGGTCGCCGGGCTGCTCGGGGACGTGCCGACCACCCCGGACCGCTCGCTGCGCAGGCTCACCCTGCACGACCGGGTGCTGGTCGGCCCGGACGGGCGCGAACAGGCCGTGCGCTGCACCCAGGTCATGCGCGCCGACTGCGGCGGCCCCGACCGCGCGCTGCTCGTCTACGACTGGGACGGGAGCGCCGGCGAGGAGCCGGTCGTGACCGGGCTGCGGAACTGCACCCTCGGCAAGGTGGTGACCAGCGAGGTCAGCAGCCTCTTCGCCGCCGAGCTGCTCTTCGAACGCCCGCTGGCCAAGGGCGAGCACGTCCTGATCGAGTTCGAGGTGCGGAACCCGCGCCGGGAGCACGCCGAACCGGCGACCACCGAGGCCTACTTCCGCCGGTTCCGCCGCTCGGTGCGGGAATACCTGCTCGAGGTCTGCTTCGACCCGGCCGCGGTGCCTCGCCGCTGCCAGCACTTCACGTCTCCGCCGGGGGACACCTCCGCCGAGACCGCGCAGCTGCTCAAGCTCGGCCTGTCCGATTCGGTACTGGCGCTCGGCCGCGACTTCGGCCCCGGCCACTTCGGCATCCGCTGGTACTACTGAGCTTCCCGGACTCCGGTGTGGGGGGGGGGGGGGGGGGGGCACGGGGTGTGGGCGCGACCCGCCGAGGAGAGCCGGCGGCGCGGGGGCGAG
>NZ_JBHYIQ010000055.1:0-52149 GCF_042739895.1 Amycolatopsis sp. NPDC059021 | reverse complement strand
GGGTTCTTGGGTGATATCCTGTCGTCCGGGGGCGTCGCGGGGGCGCCCCGCGGAGTTATGTCCGTCGGCGACGCCCACGGGCGGCCTCGCGCACGTCGCCGCGGTGCTAAGTGTCCTTTGTAGACCGATGTCCGGCGAAGGGAACATCCGTGGCGTCCAGCGCTCTGAAGGCCCCCTTCAGAGCGTTCCGGGAATCACCGCACGGACCGCACCGGGGCGATCGCCGCCGCCCCTGCGAGCGCGCAGGCCGCGGCGAGCAGGTAGAGCGGTGAGTAGCCGCCGAGCTCGGCGATCACCACGCCCGCGATGGCCGGGGCGAGCGCTTGCGGGGCGGTGTTGGCGAGGTTGACGACGCCGAGGTCGCGCGCGTGCGCGTGGGCCGCGGGCAGTACCTGGGTGATGAGCGCGTTGTCCACGGCCAGGTAGACGCCGTAGCCCACGCCCATCAACGCGGCCGCGAACAGCGCGGCGGAGAACGTGTGCGCCAGCGAAAGCACCACCATCGCGGCGGCGACCACGGCCGAGGAGACCACGACGAACGGCTTCCGCAGTCCGCTGCGGTCCGACCACCGGCCCGCGACGACGCTGGTGAGCAGGATCCCGGCGGTGTAGACGACGATCAGCAGGAACACCGCCCGCGCCGGGTCCTCGTGGTGGACGACGTCGCGCAGGTAGTACAGCAGGTACAGCGTGCCGACGGCGTTGGCGAGCTGGATGCCGAGGCGGCAGCCGAAGGCCCAGCCGAGGTCGTGGGTGAACTTCGGCAGCCCGGCGGGGCCGTGCTCGAGCTTCGGCGTGTCCGTCGGCAGGAGCACGAAGGGGACGATGAGGATCAGCAGCAGTCCCGCCAGCAGGCAGTACCCGGCGACCCGGCCGGTCACCACCGAACTCACCAGAAAACTGCCCAGTATCAACGAAAGCGGCAGCGGAAGCCCGACGAACGCCGACACCACACCGCGTTGCCGCACCGGCACGAGATCAGGCACGGACGCGGTGAGCGCGGCGTACATCGCGTTGGTGCCCGCCTGCACCACGCACCAGGTCAGCGCCACACCGAGGATCGTGTGCTGGAAGCCGAGCAGCACGAGCCCGGCGGCACACACCAGGCCGCTGCCCAGCACCCACGGCCGCCGCCTGCCGAACCGCGAGGCCGTGCGGTCCGACAGCGCGCCCGCGACCGGGCACACCACCATGGAGAGCACCGCGGCGACGGCGGTGATCCAGCCGAGGTTCGCCACCTTGCGCGCCGGGTCGATCGCCTCGATCTGCAACGGCAGCAGCACCTGGATCGGCGTGAGCACCGCGATCGACATCCCGAGCGTCGCGGCCGACAGCGCGGCGATCCACCCGGGACGGACCGGCGCCGTCGGTTCGGTCACGACGCCGGTCATCGGATCTTCACCCACGCGGTGCCGTTGCGGTCGCCGAGCCGCAACGAGAACGACAGACGTCCTTCGCGGTCGGCCAGTACCGTGCCGGGCCGGGTACCCGAAGGATCTTCGACGTGGACGGTGTAGCGCAGGCCCGGCTCGTACCAGGCCGCCGTGCGCACCCGCGCCGTCCCGCTGCCGGTGAGCGCGAAACCTTCTCTGTCTACATGGGACAACGCCGAGAATTCCCGGTGGGAACGGGAAAAGGTCACCGTCCAGTCCCATACGGCGAACTCGGGTTCGGCCGAGGTGTAGGAGAACGGGTCCGGGGCGGACGGCGGGTCGGCGAGGGCCTCGGCCAGCAAGGGGACCGTCGCACGGAGGTCGTCTATCCACTGTGGCCAGTCGTGGACACCGCGCCGGTGGTGCCAGTGGTGGCCGATGCCCAGTGTGCCGAGTTTCCGGTGCATCCGCACCGACTGGTGGTACACGATCGCCTCCACCGGGTCGGGGCGGCGGTGCTCCCGCTCGGCGGGCATCCCGTTGCCGGTGCGCACGGCCAGCGTCATGCCCCGCAGGTTCTCCGCCAGATCCCACGGGTTGTGCGCGCGCCAGCGGGTCGCGCGGGTGAGCCGGTCGCCCCAGATCGCCCCGAAGCCGCCGCCGTCCCGCCGCGCCGCGATCTCGGTGATCCACGAGTACCGGTTCGTGTCGAGTACTCCGGAGAAACTCGCCGCCGCCACGAAAAGGTCCGGATGCCTTGCCGCGTAGGAGAACGCGCCGAACCCGCCCATGGAAAGACCCGCCGCCGCCCGTCCTTCGCGGCGCGCGATGGTGCGGAACGTGGCGTCGATCCACGGCAGCAGTTCGCCGAGATGGTAGGTCTCCCAGCGAGGCGTGCCGAGGCGGCCGGGTTTTTCCCAGTCCGAGTAGAAGCCGTTGCGGGCGTCCGGCATGACGACGATCAGCGGGAACTTCTCGGTCGTTTCGGCCGCCTCGCCCTTGTCCGTCCACGAGCGGTAGTCGTCGTCCCCGCCGTGCAGCAGGTAGAGCACCGGGAAGCGCCGATGGGTGTCCACTGTGTACTCGGCGGGGAAGAGGATGCGCAGGCTGGTCCGTCCGCCGACCGCCGCCGAGTCCACTGTGTACTCCACGAGCCGTGACCCCAGTGCCTGGCGGGAAACGACGGTCAGCCCGGTCCGCGTGGGCGCGGCCGTCACCGGTACGTGGCCAGGCGTTCGGCGCGCACGGCCGCGCGGCGGACCTTGCCCGCGTCGTCCCGTAGCGGCTCGTCCACCCGCTCGAAGCCACGAGGTAGCTTGTACGGTGCCAGCCGGGACTTGAGGTGTTCGAGCAGCGCCACCTCGTCGAGTGGCCCGTCGGTCTGCACCACGGCGTGCACGATGTTGCCGTAGTCCTCGTCGGGAAGCCCGATCACGCAGCTGGACAGGACCGACGGATGCTCGTCGAGCGCCGCCTCGACCTCGGCGGGGAACACGTTCGCGCCGCCGACCAGGATCATGTCCGGTTTGCGGTCGGCGAGGTAGAGATAGCCGTCGGCGTCGAACCGGCCGACGTCGCCCTGGGATTCCCAGCCGCCGGGCAGCGTCGTCGCGGTGTCGCCGAGATACCGGTAGGTCGCGGGCGCGCCGGGCGTGGACCGCATCCAGATTTCACCGGTCTCGCCGGCCGGGACGTCGCGGTGTTCGTCGTCGAGCACCCGGATTTCGCCCAGCGCCACCTTGCCGACGCTGCCGGGATGCGCGAGCCATTCCTCGCCGGTGATCAGGGTCCCCGCCTGCGCCTCGGTGCTCGCGTACAGCTCGTGCAGGCGCTGCGGGCCGATCCAGTCGAGCCACGCCTGCTTCAGCCAGACCGGGCACGGCGCGGCGCCGTGCAGCACGACCCGCAGGCTCGACAGATCGGCCGCGTCCCGCTCGGCCTCGGGCAGCCGCCACATCCGGTGCATCATCGTCGGCACCAGGAAAACCCAGTCCACGCGGTACTTTTCGATGGCACGCAAGGCTTCCGCCGCATCGAACCTCGGCAGCACCACGACATGGTTTCCGGTGAACAACGCCGACGCGGACATCATGAACGGCGCGTTGTGATACAGCGGCCCGGCGGCCAGATGCACGCCGTCCGGCGTCATCCCGAACAACGCCGCTACTCCGGCCAGGACATCGGCGTACGCGGCTTCTCCGGCGACGATGATCTTCGGACGGCCGGTGCTGCCACCGGACGCGGGCGCCTTCCACGGACCGGGTTCGACGGCGGGGAGCGGTGCGTGGTTCTCCGGCGGGGTGAACCCCGGTGGCACGTGCCGCCGTCCCGCCACCTCGGGCCCGACGACGAGTGCCGGATCGGCGAGCGCGAGCACGGCCTCCAGTTCGGCCGCCGGGAGCCGGTAGGACAGCGGCTGCGGGGTGGCGCCGAGCTTCCACGTCGCGAGCGCGGCGAGCACGAACTCGATCCCGTTGGGCAGCGCGATGGTCACCAGTGAGCCCGCACCGACCCCGAGATCCGCGTACGCGTGTGCGAGCGCGGTGCTGCGCAGGTCGAGTTCGCGGCGGCTCAGCGTCCGGCCCCCGCAGGTGAGCGCGGCGCGGCCGGGGTCGGCGGCGGTGAGGTCGGCGAGGCGGGCGGCCAGGGTCGTGCGGTCCATGCGGTCAAACTCCCCATCGTCACGTCGTCGTATCCTCCCGCCGATCATCGTCAGAATGGGATTTTGTGACAATGAAACCCGGGCAACGTTGGACCCGAGGTGCGTTTCCCCGCCCTTTCGCTGGAGGTTTCCACTATGACGGCTCCCGCACTGGACGAGCTGCTCGGCGATCCCGCGCGGCTCGACGCGATCGTCGGCCGGCTCGTCGCCCGCATCCGCGAGACGGTGCCCGAGTACGCCGCCGTCACCGACGAGGCGCTGCGGTCGGGGAACCGGCGCATCGTCGCCACAGCGCTGGCGCACCTGCGTGAGCATCGGCTGCCCGACGCGGCCGAACTGCGGGAAATCACCGAGATCGGGGTCGCGCGGGCGAGGCAGGGCGTCAGCCTCGCCGCGGTGCTCGCCGCCTACCGCGTCGCGGGGGAGGCCTGCTGGGATCTGATCGAGGCGCGGGCGCGGGAACACGGCGCGGACGACGCGGCGCTGCTCGCCACGCTGGGCCTGGTGTGGCGCTGGCTGGACGTCGTCACGGTCGCGGCGGCGACCGCGCATCACGAGGTCCAGCTGCGGGTCGCGCGGGAGGACGAACAGCGGATCGGGGACTCCCTGCGGGCGCTGCTCGCGCCGACGACGTCCCCGGCGTCGAGCCGCGCGCACCTCGTCGGTCTCGGCCTCGACCCGGACGGCAGGTACGCGGCGGTGCGCGGCAGGCTGGCGCCGGGCGTCACGGTGTCCGTGCTGCGGGAGTCGGCGCCCTCGGGGGCGGTGCTGGCCGCGGTCGGCAGGGAGGACGTGGCGGGCGTGCTCGCCGCCGGGGTGTCGCTGGAGACGTCGCTCGGTACGTTCGGGATCGGGCCGCTCGGCCCGCCCGAGGAGCTGCACCTGTCTGCACGCTCGGCGGGCAGGGCGCTGGCGGCGGCGTTCCGGCTCGGCATGGGCGGGACCCACGAACTCGCGACGTTACGGCTCGCGGCCGTCGCCTCCGCCGACGAGGAGCTGACCGCCATTCTCGCCGAGCGGCTGCTGAAACCCTTGCGGGACAAGGGACGTTACGGTATGGACATCTGGAGTTCGGTCGTCGGCTACCTGGAACACGGACTGCGGATCGACGAGGCCGCCGCCGCGTCGCCGGTGCACCCCAACACCTTGCGACGCAGGCTCGCCCACTTCGCCGAGTTCACCGGCGCGGATCTGCGCGACCCGGCGGACATCGCCGAGCTGTGGTGGCTCGTCCGGCTGGGCCGCACCCCGGCGCACTGACCCGCACGGGTGGGTGAGAGCCGGACCACAGCGTGTGATATTCACAGTTTCACAGTCGGCGTACTTGCTGGTGAAAGACCTGGCAGAGTGCGCTAAACGGAGTGCGCCGGTGACCGGGATGGGTACTCCCGTACCGGTCTGGGCGGGGAAACTTCCCGCTCGCAAGGTGCTGGCTGGTTGCTTGCCGCCGCACGCACCTGGTGAGCTGTGGCCTGTACGGGCGTCCCATTCTTGCAGTACTTCTCCGCCAACGCTTTCCGAGCTTCCCCGAGGTACTCCCATGAGTCTGCGGCTGGCCAACAAGAACGAGACCGGTGCCGGGCCCACGCGGGTGCGGCGGCGCTGGCTGCTCCCCGCGATCATCGCGCTCGCATGGCTGGCGTTCGGGGTGCTCGGCGGGAGTTTCCCCGGGCTGCTTTCGGAAGTGCAGACGAACGACGGCGCGTCGTTCCTGCCCGCAGGTGCCGAAGCGACCGAGGTCGCCCATCTGCAGGAACGCTTCGCCGGCGGCAAGATCCAGCCCGCGCTGGTCGTGTACAGCAGGGACACCGGCATCACCGGGGCCGACCGGGACGCGATCGCGCGTTCGGCGACGGCCGTGGGGAAGCTCGGCGGGCTCGCGGGCCCGGTCAGTCCGCCCATCGACTCCGACGACAAGAAGGCCGTCCAGCTGGTCGTCCCGGTGTCCGGTGTGGACGGTTTCGCCGCCGGGAAGACCGTGCGGGAGATGCGGGACGTCGTCCACGCCACGACGCCGCTGGGGCTGTCCGTCGCGATCACCGGGCCGGGCGGGTTCAACGCCGACTTCAGCGAGGTGTTCGGTGGCATCGACGGGAAGCTGCTGGTCATCACCGCGATCGCGGTGGTGGCGATCCTCGTGCTGGTCTACCGCAGCCCGCTGCTGCCCATCGTCGTGCTGGCCAGCGCCGGGTTCGCGCTGATCGCCGCGTCGGCGGTGGTCTACCCGCTGGCCAAGCACGGCGCGCTGACCCTCAACGGGCAGACGCAGGGCATCCTGTTCATCCTGGTTTTCGGCGCCTCGACCGATTACGCGCTCCTTCTGGTGGCGCGATATCGGGAGGAACTGGCCCGCAGAGACGACGCGCGCGCGGCGGTCGTGGTGGCGCTGCGTGCCTCGGCGGAGTCCATTGTGGCCTCCGCGGGAACCGTCGTGCTCGGCCTGCTCTGCATGTTGTTCAGCGAGCTGACGTCCAACCGTGGCCTCGGCCCGGTCGCCGCGATCGGCATCGCCGCTTCGTTGCTGACGTCGCTGACCTTCCTGCCCGCGATGCTCGCGTTGCTGGGCCGCGCCGCCTTCTGGCCCGTGCGGCCCGCGGCGGGGGCGCGGCACGGGCTGTGGTCGCGGATCGGGGCGCTGGTCGGCCGTCGCTACCGGTGGGTGTGGGCGGCGACGGCCGTGGTGCTCGCCGCGCTCGCCGCCTTCGCGCCCACCCTGAAATCCGACGGGGTGAGCCAGGCCGACGTCTTCCTCACCAAGGTCGAGGCGGTGACCGGTCAGGACACGCTCGCCGAGCATTTCCCCGGCGGGGCGGGCAATCCGGTGGTGATCGTGGCCCGGCAGGAGGCGGCCGAGCGGGTCGCCAAGGCCGTGGGCGCGGTGCCAGGGGTGGACGGCGGCGCGCGGGTGAACCTCGATCCCGCGACGGGGCAGCCGAAGGTGCTCGACGGGCTGGTCGAGATCGACGCGACCCTGCACGACCCGGCGGACTCCGCCGCCGCTATGTCCACAGTGGACAAGGTGCGGGACGCGGCGCGCGCGGTGCCGGGCGCGGAGGCGAAGGTCGGTGGTCAGACGGCGATCCAGCAGGAGATCCGCGACGCCGCCGAGCGGGACCGCGGGGTGATCATCCCGATCGTGCTGCTGGTCATCTTCGGCGTGCTGGCCCTGCTGCTGCGCTCACTGCTGGCGCCGCTCATGCTCATCGCGACGGTCGTGCTCTCCTTCGCCGCGACGCTGGGCGTCGGCGCTCTCGTGTTCAACCACGTGCTGGACTTCCCCGGTTCGGACCCGTCCGTGCCGCTCTACGCGTTCGTCTTCCTGGTGGCGCTGGGCATCGACTACAACATCTTCCTGATGACCCGTGTCCGCGAGGAGGCCTTCAACGACGGCACCCGGGCCGGCACGCTCGAGGCGCTCGCCGTCACCGGCGGGGTCATCACCTCGGCCGGGGTGGTGCTCGCCGCGACGTTCGCCGCGCTCTCGGTGCTGCCGATCCTGTTCATGGCACAGATCGCGTTCCTGGTCGCCTTCGGTGTCCTGCTCGACACCCTGCTCGTGCGGTCACTGCTGGTCCCGGCGCTCACCGTCCACATCGGACGCGGCGTGTGGTGGCCCGGCAGGCTCCGGCACGGGGCGGCCTGAGCGGATCCGGACCGCGACCACCGCACCGGCGATGACGACCACGGCCGCGACCGCCGCCGTCGCGGCGAACCCGGAAAGGAAGGCGACATGTGCCTTGCCGGGATCGGCGCCGACGGGAACCAGACCCTGGGTGACCGCTTCGTCGGGGAGGACTTCCTTGGCCCGCCACGACATCACCACACCGAGGACGACGATCCCGGCCACGCCGCCGAGCTGGGTGGCGACCTGCTGCAGCGCGGAGGCCAGGCCCGACATGGCGACCGGCGAACCACCGATGATCACCTGCGTCGAGGCGATCAGCGCGATCCCGGTGCCGAGGCCGAGCACCAGCGACGCGGGCAGCGCGTCGGTCCAGCCGGTGTCCACGTCGAGCAGCGTGAAGCCCAGCATGCCGACCGAGACCAGCACGAATCCCCAGATCGCGGGGCGGCGCGGGCCGAACCGCGCGGCGAGCGCGCCGCCCAGCGGGGCGCTGAGCACGACCACCACGGTCACCGGCAGCAGCCACAGCCCCGCCGCGACCGGGTCGAGGCCGCGCACGTTCTGCAGGTACAGCGTCAGGAAGAACAGGAGGCCGAACAATGAGAAGTAGCTCAGTACCGTGAGCACGGCACCGATGGCGACGCCGGGCGCGCGCAGCAGGGAGGTCACCCGGAGGCGGCCGCCCGCCGAGCGCGATTCGGCCACGGTGGCCAGCGTCAGCAGCGTGGTGAGCCCCGCGATCGGCGCGTTGACCAGGAACACCGCCTGCCAGCCCGACCACTGCACCAGCAGGCCGGCCACGATGGGCCCGGCCGCGATCGACGCCGCGGACGCCCCGCCCCAGACGCCGAGCGCCAGCTCCAGCCGGTGCGGCGGGAAGGCCATCCGCAGCAGCGCGAGCGCCGCGGGCTGCAACATCGCGCCGCAGATCCCCTGCAGCGCGCGGAGCACGATCAGCGCGGCCACCGTCGAGGCCATGGTGATGAGCACGGACACCGCGCCGAACCCGATGACCCCGGTGAGGAACACCGCCCGCCTGCCGTACCGGTCGGCGATCCGGCCGGCCGGGAACAACGCCAGCGCCAGTGCCAGCAGGTACGCGGTGGTGATCCACTGCAGGCCGGACAGGGACGCTCCGGTGTCCTTGCCGATCTCGGGGCCGGCGATCGTGAGTGCGGTCCCGTCGAGGCCGACCATCGCCCCGCCGAGCGAAACCGCCAGCAGCGTCCATCCGGGGTTACGCGAAAATCCCACCTTCTGGGAGGAGCCCGAATATGTCATGAAACGACCTTCCCGGTACCGGCGATGAGGGTGCCAGAAGCGGAAACACGTGTTCGGTGTCCGTTTCGGGCCCGCCTTGTTCCCACGATAGCGGCGACCGCTTTGCGGGCAAACAGGGAGACCGGAGAAAATGTATACGGACGATGAAATCGAGGTGACCGCCGAAACGTCGCCGTCGCCGAACCGGATCGACCTCCGGCTTGGTTCGCGCGCGCTCGGCAGAACCACGTCGGCGTTATTGCTGACGCCGCGTGACTGGTCCCCGGATTCCCGGCGGACCTGGCCGGTGCTCTATTTGCTGCACGGCGGCGACGACGGGCCGGAATGCTGGCTGACGCGGACCGACATCGCGCGGCGGGCGTTCGAGGACGACGTCCTCGTCGTGCTGCCGGACGGCGGCAGGGCGGGCTTCTACACGCGCTGGCGCGCGCCCGACCAGTTCGGCACGACCCCGGACTGGCCGCGATTTCACTTGGTGGAGCTGAGAAATCTCGTCGAGCGGTGGTATCGCGGCAGCGAGGTGCGCGCGGTCGCGGGTGTCTCGATGGGTGGATACGGCGCGCTCGTCTACGCCGCCGGGAACCCCGGCCTCTTCGCGGCCGCGGCCTCCTACAGCGGCATGGTGCACACCACGCGGCCCGGGACGCCGCTGCTGCTCCGGCGTTATCTGCACACCGTCGGCGAGCGGATGTCCGCGATGTGGGGCAGCCGCTGGATCGGCCGCGATCGCTGGCTGCGCAACGATCCCTACCACCTGGCCGACGGGCTCGTCGGCACGCCGGTCTATCTCGCGGCGGGGGACGGGAACCGTGTGCGAGGTGATCCGCCGGCGCCGGGGGACCGGCTGCTGGAACGGATAGTCGGCCCGGCGAGCCACGATCTCGCGCGGCGCCTGGCCTCGCTCAGCTGGCCCGCGACGACGAGTTTCGGCCAGGGAACCCACGATTGGCCGTCGTGGCAACGAGAACTCGCGCGCTCCTGGCCCTTTCTCCTGGACGCGCTGCGGTCGCCCGGCCCGTGACGGCCACGGGATCGGCGCAGCGTGTCCGCTGACGCGTTCGAGGCGCCCGCATTTTCGATCAGCCCAGCCCGAAACCGCGTTCGGGTATCGTTAATAACGAATGTGCGACGCCCCGAATACCGCGGCTGTGAATACTGTGAAAAAGCACCTACGGTCGTCTGATTTTCCGTTCGCTCCACTGGAGAAGCCGCCTTTCCGGTGCGGGTGGTTCGGCTCACAACAGTTGCGCCCTTGCGTGAGTAAAAGTGCGAACGGTAACGTCCCTGGCGCCTTGCAATGTCGCTTGCACACACAGGCTGTGAACCGGTCGATCGGCGTGTAGACACCGGCCGCCGTCCGCGGTTCACCGCTTTCACATCCGGAAGTCCGCTCGTCCGGCCATGCCGGGCGGATTCGCAGAACGCACAAGGTGGGAGCGTCATGTCCAACCAGGAAATCGATTTCGTGGCCGAATTCAGCCCGCTGACCGCCGCGCTGGCGGCCCGCCGGGACTCCGACCGGCCCGCCTTCACGTTCGTCGACTACGGCGACGAACGGGACGGGGTGGAGACGACGCTGACCTGGGCGGAGCTGGACCGGCGCGCCCGCGCCGTCGCGGCGAGGCTGAACCAGGTCACCGAGGCGGGTGAGCGGGTCGCGGTGCTGTGCCCGCAGAACCTGGACTACGTCGTCGGGTTCTTCGGCGCGCTGTACGCGGGTGTGATCGCGGTGCCGCTGTTCGCGCCGGAGGTGAGCTCGCACGGGGAACGCCTCGTGGGCGCGCTGGCCGACAGCGACCCCGAGGTGTGGCTCACCTCCAGCTCGGCCGTGCCCGGCATCAACGAGCTGATGAACGCGCATCCGGTGCCGCACCCGAAACAGCTCATCGCGGTGGACACTGTGGACAGTGCGCTGGCCGACGGGTTCGAGGCCCCCGCCGTCACGCCGGATCGGCCCGCCTACCTGCAGTACACCTCGGGCTCGACTCGCCGCCCGGCGGGTGCGGTGATCACGCATGGGGCGCTCGCGGCGAATGTGCGTCAGGTGGTGGCGGGTTTCGGCGTCGGCGAGGACAGCACCTGCGCGGGCTGGCTGCCGTTCTTCCACGACATGGGCCTGATCCAGCTCGTCGCGCTGCCGGCGCACACCGGGGCGCATTCGGTGTTCACCACGCCGTTCGCGTTCACCCGCCGCCCGGTGCGCTGGCTGAAGCTGATGAGCGGGCGCCACGATGTCATCACCGCCGCGCCCAACTTCGCCTTCGAGTACACCGCCGCGAAACTGTCCAAATCGGACGGAGTGGCGGACCTGGACCTGTCCGGTGTGCGTTCGGCGATCAACGGCAGCGAGCCCGTCCGCGCGGAGACCATCGCGGGATTCCTGGACGCCGCGGGCCCGCTCGGCTTCCGCGCCGAGGCGCACCGGCCCTCCTACGGGCTGGCCGAGGCGACGGTGTTCGTCAGCACCACGCCGCAGCGGCCGCCGCGGGTGGCGGTCCTGGACCGCGTGGAACTCGGTGCGGGACGGGCGGTTCCGGTGCCCGAGGGCGACGACCGCGCGCTGCGGCTCGTCTCGGCGGGGGTTCCGGTCGGCCAGCTGGTGCGGATCGCCGACCCGGCCATCGGCGCGCCCAGGATCGACGGCGAGGTCGGGGAGATCTGGATCCACGGTGCCAATGTCGCGGACGGGTATTGGCGCCAGCCGGAGCGTTCGGCGGAGACCTTCGACGGGCACCTCAGGGGCGCGACGCCGGAAGGGGGCTGGCTGCGCACCGGCGACCTCGGCGTGTTCCTCGACGGCGAGCTGTACATCACCGGCAGGCTCAAGGACCTGATCATCATCGACGGCAAGAACCACTACCCGCAGGACATCGAGGCGACCGCGCAGGAAGCGCATCCCGCACTGCGCCGCGACCGGCTCGCGGTCTTCAGCGTGCCCCACGACGGCCGCGAAGCACCGGTCGTGGTCGCCGAGTACTCCAACGGCGTGGCCGTCGAGGAACTGGACGCCGGCGAGGTCGAACGCGCCGTGCGCGCCGCCGTCGCCAAGCACCACGACCTGCGGCTGCACGCCTTCGTCCTCGTCCGGCCGGGCACCGTCCTGCGTACCTCGAGCGGCAAGATCGCCCGCTCGGCCACCCGGGCCCGCTACCTGAAGGGAGAGCTCGCATGACCAGAGCTCAACTGCGCCACTGGCTGGCGGGACGCCTCGCGGAGATCTGCGGGCTTCCAGTGTCCGAAGTGGACGTCGACCGCCCGCTGCGCGAGTACGGCCTCACCTCCCGCGACGCGGTCACGCTGACCGGTGAGCTGGAGGACGAACTGGACCGGGAGCTGCCCACCCAGCTGTTGTGGCAGCACCCCACGATCACCGCGCTGGCCGCCGCGCTGGTGCCGGAAGCCGAGGGCGAGACATCGATCTCGTCGGCGGCGTCGGCGAACATGGACGCCGCCGCCGCCGAGCCGATCGCGGTGATCGGCGTCGGCTGCCGCCTGCCCGGCGGCGTCAACGGTCCCGACGAACTGTGGCGGCTGCTGATGGCCGCGGAAAGCGCGATCTCGAAGGTGCCGGAGGGCCGCTGGGAGCAGTTCGGCCACGACTCGCCGGAGCAGGCCGAAGCACTGGCCCGCACCACCCGCTGGGGTGGCTTCCTCGACTCGGTTTCCGAGTTCGACGCCGAGTTCTTCGGGATCACGCCGCGCGAGGCGAGCGCCATGGACCCGCAGCAGCGGCTGCTGCTGGAGGTCGCGTGGGAGGCGCTGGAGCACGCCGGGATCGCGCCGGACCGCCTGCGCGGCAGTCCTGCCGGCGTGTTCGTCGGGATCAGCGGCAACGAGTACGGGCAGCTCACGTTCGGCGACGTCAGCCGGATCGACGCCTGGAGCGGGACCGGTTCCGCGCTGAGCATCGCGGCGAACCGGCTCTCGTACGTGCTCGATCTGCGCGGCCCGAGCGTGGCGGTCGACAGCGCGTGCTCGTCCTCGCTCGTCGCGGTACACCTCGCGATCCAGAGCCTGCGGGCGGGCGAGAGCGACGTCGCGCTCGCCGCCGGGGCGAACCTGTTGCTGAGCCCCGGGGTCACGGCCAACTTCGACCAGATGGGCATCACCTCGGCCGACGGGCTGTGCAAGCCGTTCGACGCCTCCGCCGACGGCATCGCGCGGGCCGAAGGCGCGGGCGTCGTCGTGCTCAAGCCGTTGAGCAAGGCCCAGCGCGACGGTGATCGCGTGCTGGCGGTGTTGCGGGGTTCCGCGGTGAACTCCGACGGCCGCTCCAACGGCCTCACCGCGCCGAACCCGGCCGCGCAGCAGGCGTTGCTGCGTGCCGCCTGCGCCGCGTCCGGCGTCCAACCGTCCGAAGTGGACTACGTCGAGGCGCACGGCACCGGGACCCTGCTCGGTGACCCGATCGAGGCGAGCGCGCTGGGCGCGGTGCTCGGCGAGGGACGTCCGGCGGACCGTCCGCTGCTGCTCGGTTCGGTGAAGTCGAACCTCGGCCACCTCGAAGCCGCCGCCGGGATCGCCGGCCTGATCAAGGTCGTGCTGGCGCTGGCGAACCGGCGCATCCCGGCGAGCCTGCACTTCACCGAGCCGAACCCGCACATCCCGTTCGAGGACCTGCGGTTGTCCGTGGTCGCCGAGCAGCAGCCGTGGCCGGGACAGGGCAGGCCCGCGCGTGCCGGGATCTCCGGGTTCGGCTTCGGCGGTACCAACGCGCACGTCATCGCCGAGCAGGCACCCGTCGCGCCGCACGAGGAACCGGTGTCCGGCGGGCCCGGCCAGTACCTGCTCGCCGCCGCTTCGCCGGAGCGCCTGCGCCTCGCCGCCGGACGGCTCGCCGACTGGCTGAGCGACTCCGGGAACCTTCCACTGTCCGATGTGGAACATTCGCTCGCCCGCCGCGCCAGCGGGCGGCACCGCGTCGTGGTGACCGCGGGCGACCACGACGAGCTGGTGTCGGGCCTGCGCGCGTTCGTCGCGGGCACGGTCGTCCCCGGCGTCTCGGCCGGCCGGTCCGATGCCGCCGGGCCGGTCTGGGTGTTCTCCGGGCAGGGCTCGCAGTGGGCGGGGATGGGACGGCGGTTGCTGGCCGACGAGCCCGCCTTCGCCGCCGCCGTGGACAAGGTCGACGAGGCGATGCGCGGTGAGGGCCGCTCGATCCGCGCCATGCTGGAGTCCGGGGTGGAGCCGGTGGGATTCGCCGCGCTGCAGCCGGTGCTGTTCGGGATCCAGGTCGCGCTCGCCGAGCTGTGGCGCCACTACGGCGCCGAGCCCGCCGCGGTGATCGGGCATTCGCTCGGCGAGGTCGCGGCCGCGGTCGTCGCCGGTGCCATTTCGCTGGCCGACGGCGCCCGCATCGCCGTGCGCCGGTCGAAGCTGCTGGCCACCACCGCGGGCAAGGGCACCATGGCCCTGCTGGAACTGCCCGCCGACGAGGTCACCGAACTGTTGCGGTACTACCCGGACGTCGATCTCGCCGTCTACAACGCGCCGGGCCAGACGGTCGTTTCCGGTGCGCCGGAACAGATCGCGTCGCTCGTCGAGACGGTCGGGCGCCGCGGGCTGCTGGCCAAGGCGATCAACGTCGACGTCGCCAGCCACTCGCGGATCATCGCCCCGGTCGTCCCCGAACTCGGCGCGGAACTGGCCAATGTCTTCGCGCACGAGCCGTCGGTGACGGTGTACCCGACGGCCGTCGAGGCCGGCGACGTGCGTTTCGACGCCGACTACTGGACGGCCAACGCGCGCAATCCGGTCCGGTTCACCCAGGCCGTCGAGAAGGCGATCGGCGACGGCTTCACCACGTTCGTCGAGATCTCGCCGCATCCGGTGCTGCACCACGCGATTCTCGAAACCGCGGGCGAGCGCGCGGTGACCGTGCTCGGCACGCTGCGCCGAGGCGAGGACGAACGCCGCCGGTTCCACATCAACCTCGGCGCCGCGCTGGCCGCGGGCGACCGGCGGCCGCGGACCGCGGGCAGGCTGCTCGATCCGCCGACCACGCCGTGGCAGCACCGCGAGCACTGGGCGCCGAAGCTCGCCCGGCCGGAGGTGGCCGGCACGCATCCGCTGCTCGGCGTGCACGTCGAACTGCCGGACGCCGACACCCACCTGTGGCAGGCGGACCTCGGTACGGAACGCCGGCCGTGGCTGGCCGATCACCGGATCGACGGCACCGCGATCCTGGCCGGAGCCTGCTACGTCGAGATGGCGTACACGGCGGCGTCGACCGCGCTGGGCCGCCCGCCGGAGCTGCTCGAACTGCGGGGCCTCGCGTTGCACGCGCCGCTGCCGCTCACCGAGCACACCCGCGTCACCACGACGTTCACCACCGCCGACGGCAAGCTCCGGGTGCACACCCGCGGCGAGGACGGCTGGATCCTGCACTGCAGCGTGACCGTGGCCGAAACCGAGGAGGCCGAGTCGGCCTGGGAGTCCGGGTGCGAACCGGAGACGTCGCTGGCGCCCGCGGAGCTGTACCACCGGCTGCGCTCGCTCGGTGTCGATTATGGACCGTCGTTCGCCGGCGTCCTCGACGTCAGCGTCGGCGAATGGTGCGCGACCGCGACCGTGGAGGCGCCGGAGGGCGTTGCGTCCGGTGGATTCTTCGTGCATCCGGTGGTGCTCGACTCGTGCCTCCAGACGTTTGCCGCCGCACTGTCCACAGTGGAGTCCGACGACGCTTACCTGCCGATGGAGTTCGGCACGGTGCGGGTCTTCGGGGATCCACGCACCGGCGTGACGAGCCACGTGTCGGTGGACGCGCCGGAGCCGGGTGCCGGTGGCGTGCTCGGCCAGCTGCGGCTGATGGACGCCGACGGCGTCGTCGTGCTGGAGATCGCGGACGTGTTCGCACGGAAGCTCCCCCGGAACTCCGCACCGCTGAAGGAAAAGCTCCTGGCCCACGAATGGCGTCCCGCCGAGCGCCCCGACCGGTGGCCGACCGGCCCGGTCGCCGTCCTCGGCGGTACGCCCCGGGCCGACGAGGCCGTGCGAGTCTTCACGGCGGCCGGGATCGAGGCTCGGCGCGTGGCCGACGCGACCGGGTGCGCCGGTGTCGATCACGTCGTCGTGCTGGTGGACGACGAGGCCGCCGAAGGCCCGGACGCCGGAGTGCGGGCAGTCGGTGAAGCTGCGGAGCTGATCCGCGTACTCGCCGAAGCCGTTGGCACGCCTCGGGTCTGGCTGGTGACGTCGTCGGCTGCGGCGGTCGAGTCGGGCGAACCCGGCAAGCCCGGCCTCGCCGCTTTGCGTGGCCTGGTGCGGGTGTCGGCCTTCGAGCACCCCGCACTGCGGGTGACCTGGCTCGACGTGGACACGTCCGAGGCGCTGGTCGGCGAGGTGGCCGGGCAGGCAGCCGACGATGAGGTCGCCTGGCGCGGCGAGCAGCGGTACGTCGCGAGGCTCGCGGCGACGTCGCTGCCCTCGCCGGGCGAGGAACCCATCGTGCGGCCGGACGGCGGCTACGTCGTGACCGGTGGTCTCGGCGGACTGGGCCTCACGCTCGCCGCGCGGATCGCCGCGCTCGGCGCCGCCAAGATCGTCCTCAATGGACGGTCGGCGCCGAAACCCGCTGCGCAGGCCGTGATCGAGGAACTCACCGCGGCGGGCACCCAGGTCGAGGTCGTGCTCGGGGACGTCGCCGAGCACGGGGTCGCCGAACGGCTGATCGCCGCGGCGGGCCAGGGCGCCCTAGCGCGCGGTGTGGTGCACGCGGCCGCCGTCTTCGACGACCGGACGGTGTCGCGTTTGGACGATGACACGCTGCGGAAGTCCTGGCTGCCCAAGGCGTATGGTGCCTGGCGGCTGCACGAGGCCACTGTGGACGCCGGGCTGGACTGGTGGCTCGGGTTCTCCTCGGCGGCCGCGCTGCACGGTCTTCCCGGGCAGCCCGCGTACGCCTCCGCGAACGCGTATCTGGACGCCGTCGTCGCGTTGCGGCGGGCGAGTGGTCTCCCAGGGGCCACGATCAACTGGGGGACCTGGGCCGAGGTCGGCGCCGCCGCCGGACTGGAGGTTCCCTGGCTCACCCCGATCGGCCCGGACGAGGGGCTCGGGCTGATCGAGGAGGTCCTCTCCGCCGGTGGCGGCGCTTTCGGCGCGGTGCGGCTGAACACCACCCGGCTCGCGACGGCGTTCCCCGACCTCGTCGCGGTGCCGTTCTTCGGCGAACTGCTCGCCGGGCACGCCGTTTCGGCGCCTTCGACCGACTGGCCGGGACTCGACGCCGTGCGCGATCGGGCACCCGCCGAGATCCGGGTGCTCGCCGGGGAACAGCTGCGGGCGCGGATCGCGTCCGTCATGGGCATGGAGCCCGGCGGGCTGGCCGAGGACGTGCCGCTCACCAGCCTCGGGGTCGATTCCCTGCTCGCGGTCCGCATCGGCAATGGCCTGCAACACGACTTCGCGGCCGTGCCGCCGGTGTCGCTGCTGTTGCGGGGCGCGTCGCTGGCCGATCTGCGCGAGTGGCTGTTCGGTGAGCTCGGTGTCGCGGGAGCGACGCTGCCGTCGCCGCGTCGGCCGGCTTCGGTGCGGGTGCCCCCGCGTGACGCGGCGGAGCGGCTCGTCGTGTCGGTGTGGGAAGAGGTGCTGGGCGAGCCGGTCGGGGTCACGCAGGAGTTCGGCGGGGACACCGCCGCGGCCGAGCGGGTCACCGAGCTGCTGAGTGTCCGCACCGGCCGTGCACTGAGCCGCGCCGAGCTGTTCGAGCGGCCGACGGCGGAGCTGATGGCCGAGCTCGTGCGGGACGCGGTCGCGCAGACCGGCCCGGTCCGGCTCCTGCGGGAGGGCGGCGCCGAACCCCCGGTGTTCTTCTTCCACCCCGGCGGCGGGGACACCGCGGTGTTCCGCCAGCTCGTCGACCTGCTGCCGGGCGACGTGCCCGCGTACGGCTTCGACCGCGTCGACGGCACCGGCACCGTGGAGGACCGTGTCGAGGCGTATCTGCCTCGGTTACGCAGCGTGCAGCCGTTCGGGCCGTACCGGCTCGCGGGCTGGTCGTTCGGCGGATTCCTGGCGTTCGAGGCGGCGCAGCGGCTCATCGCGGCGGGCGAGCAGGTGGAGCTGCTCGCCATGGTCGACCCGATCCTGCCGCTGCCGCAGGAATCCGGACTGTCCGAAGTGGACGAACTGGAGCGCCGGTTCGAGCGGTTCGGCGAGTTCCTGCGGACGAGCTACGGACGGCCGGTCGAGTTGCCCTACGCCGAACTGGCCCGCCTCGACGACGAGGGCCAGGCGGACCTGCTCATCGAGACGATCCTCGCCGCCGGCGTCATCGACTCGCGGGTGAGTGGCGCGATCCTGGCGCACCAGCGCAGCTCGTTCCTCGACGCGCGCCTGCTGGAGCGCTACCAGCCGTCGCCGTATCAGGGCCGGACGGTGTTCTACAGCGCCGCCGAGGCCGTCCCCGGTGGGCTGCGGGATCCGCGGTTCGACCGGTCCGACCCGGCGCGCGGCTGGGACGCGGTGTGCCGGGACCTGGAGGTGGTGACCGTGCCGGGGCATCACCTCTCGGTGCTCGACCCGCCGAACGTCGAGGTCATCGCGGCCCATCTGACCAGGGCACTGGCGAGCGGCGTAGCTCGGCAGCGTCCCGTCACGGCACGACGGGAGTCTTGAATCGCAGCTCGCGCCGTGTCGTGCAGGCCTCCTTCCCCGTGTCCCGCGCGGGGAAGGAGGCCTGTGTCATGCCGGTGGGACATGTCTCGAAAGCGTCGTTGAGGACGTTCAACGTCCCGTACGCGTCGTTCAGGACATCGCCTCGGCGCGCTGGTCCAGCGTGCGCATGTCGCGAACGACGCGTAAGAGACATTGAGCGTCTCGAACGCGTCGTTGGGGACGCGGACGGCCCAGTGGTCACCGTCCGAACGGCTCAGCGGTGAGGCGCACGTCACACCAATCCACCCGATGTGGTGAAAACGGAGTAACCCAGGCGGGTGCGGTGCAGTTGGGCCAGAATGATCCTCTGCCTATCGGCTGGGTGGTGATGGGACACGTGCTGCGTGCTGTTGACGTACCGAGGATTGCGGACTCGCTGCTGGTGGAGGTGACCACGTATGTGGGCCGCCAGGCGGAGCTGGCCGAGGCGGCGCGGCTGATCGAGACGGCGTCGCTGGTCACGCTCACCGGGCCGGGCGGGGTCGGCAAGACGCGCCTGGCCCAGCGGGTGGCCGAGGGCGCGCGCGGGTCGTTCCGGGACGGGGTGGTCTTCGTCGGGCTCGCGGAGCTGGGCGAGCCGCAGCTGCTGGTCAGCATGGTCGCCGACCGGCTGGGGCTGGGCGACCGGTCCTCGGGCCCGCCGATCGACCTGGTCGTGGACCAGTTGCGCGACCGGCGGCTGCTGCTGGTGCTGGACAACTGCGAACATCTGGTCGAGGCGTGCGGCAGGCTGGCCGACACGCTGGTCAGGTCGTGTCCCGACGTCGTGGTGCTGGCGACGAGCAGGCAGTCGCTCGGCGTCGAGGGGGAGCGGGTGCTGCCGGTGCCGCCGCTCGCCGTCCCGCCTGCGGGGGAGCCCGCCGAATCGGCGCGGTACGACGCGCTCCAGCTGTTCGTGGATCGCGCGACAGCGGTCGTGCCCTCGTTCGCTGTCACCCCGGACAACGCGGAGGATCTGGCCAGGCTGTGCCGCGCGCTGGACGGCCTGCCGCTGGCGATCGAGCTGGCCGCGGTCCGGCTGCGGTCGCTGTCGGTGCGTCAGCTCGCCGAGCGGCTCGATCACCGGTTCACCCTGCTGACCAGGGGCTACAAGGGCGGCCCGAGCAGGCACGAGACGTTGCGGGCGCTGATCGACTGGAGCCACGAGCTGTGCACCGAGCGCGAGCGGCTGTTCTGGTCGCGGGCGTCGGTGTTCTCCGGGAGTTTCGATCTCGACGCCGCCGAAGAGGTGTGCTCGGGCGATGGTCTCGACCGCGCCGCGGTTCTCGACGTCATCGACGGGTTGATCGACAAGTCGTTGCTGCTCCGCGAGGAGGAGCAGGGCGTCGCGCGCTACCGGATGCTGCAGACGGTCCGGCAGTACGGCGAGGACCGGCTGCGGGCCGACGACGATCTCACCCGGTGGCGGCGCCGGCATCGCGACTGGTGCCGGGAGCTGACCAAGGGGTTCGAGGCGGGCTGGTTCGGGAGCGAGCAGGGTGCCTGGCTCGCCAAGCTCCGGGAGGAGCACGCCAACCTGCGGGCCGCGCTGGACTTCTGCACCGACGACGCCGAGGAGGCGATCGTCGGGCTGCGGATGGTGTACGAGGTCAAGGAGTACTGGGTCCGCAGCCTCAACACCGAAGGCCGGATGTGGCTGAGCAAGCTGCTGGCGGCCGCGCCACCGGACGCGCCGGGACGCGCGGCGGCGCTGTGGATGTACGCCTTCCTCGCGCTGGTCCAAGCCGACCGGGACGCGTTCGAGAGCGCGCTGGCCAAAGCCGCCGAAATCGCCGAACGCACCGGCGACGCGAAAGCGCTCGCTTTCGTCGACCACGTCCGCGCCTACTCCCTGTTGATCGACAACCGCAGCGAGTGCGCCGCGTCGTTGTTCGGCGCCGCCGCCGAGCGGTTCCGCGAGCTGGGCGACGAGGCCGCGGAGCTGTGGTCGACCTACAACTACGGGCTGGCGGTGAGCCTGACCGGCGATCGTGACCACGGCCGTCGCGTGCTCCAAGAGTGCATCGAGCGCTACGCCGCGCGCGGTGAGATCTCCTGGCGGTGCTGGGCGCTGTGGTCCCTCAGCGCGGCCGAATACCTGCACGGGGACATGGAAGCGGCGACCGCGGCGGGGCTGGAGCTGCTGCGGCTGCAACCCGGGGGCGACCGGACGATCGTCGCGTTCGCGCTGACCGTCATGGCGGGCTGCGCCACGCACACCGGGCAGCCGCGCCGGGCGGCCAGGATGTTCGGCGCCGCGGCCGAAATCTGGCGTTCGGTCGGGGCCTCGCTGAACACCTACGCGGCCTTCGAAGAGCCGATGCAACGCGACATCCAGCTGGTGACCGCCGAACTCGGTCTCGAGGAGGCGGCGCAGGAGTTCCTGCGCGGGACCGCGCTCACGATGGACGAGGCGGTGGCCTACGTACTCGAAACCGGGCCGCCCGACGACGACCCGCGGCCCGCGGACAACGCCGGCGTCGTGCTCACCAAACGCGAGGCGCAGGTCGCCGAACTGGTGGCCGAGGGCATGACGAACCGGGAGATCGCCGAGAAGCTGGTGATCGCCCGCCGCACCGCCGAGACCCACGTGGACCACATCCTGACCAAACTGGGCTTCAGCAGCCGTGCCCAGATCGCCGTCTGGGTGGTTTCCCGCCGGTCATGACGCCGTGCCCAGCCGCAGCAGTTCGACCCGCACGGCGATCTCCAGCTCGAACCGGGCTTCGGCGCACGCGAGACTTTCGGTGAGCTGATCGCTGAGCTTGGTGACGCGGTGCCGCAGCGTCTGCGGGTGGACGCCGAGCCGCCGCGCCGCCTCGGCGATGTTTCCCCTGGCCGCCAGCCATTCGCGCAGGGTCACCAGCTGCGCGGTGCGGTCGCGGCCGCTCAGTCCGTCCAGCGGTGCGAGCCGTTGCTCGGTGAGCCTGCCGAGCAGCGCGTCGTCGGCGAGGAGGATCAGCGTCTGCAGGTGATCCGCGCAGTCGATCAGCAGCTGGGCGGGGAGCAGGCCGCGGTTGGCGAGGTCGAGGGCCCGCCGGGCGACGCGGAACGCCGCGGCCGCTTGGGCGAGCGGCGCCGCCGGGCCGACGGCGATCCGCCAGCCGGGCAGCGCGGCGGCGATCTCCCCGGTGTCGAGCCGGTCCGCCGCCATGAGCAGCGCGGGCCGCGCGGACGCGAGGTCGGCGAGCACCGCGCCGTCGAAAGCACTGGGGGGCAAGGAATCCGTGTCGGCCGGTGGCTGGAGCGCGACCACGACGACCCGTTCGGGCAGCGGCCATCCGGCGGCTGCCGCGGCTTCGGCGAGGTCGGTCTCGCCGGGGGGCTGCTCCGCCACGGCCAGGCGGAGCAGCCGGATCCGGGGGGTGGTCGTGGCGGCCTCGGCCGCCGCGTGCCCTTCCTCCGCCCACGAGGACAGCATGCGGACGTGCAGGGAGATCGCCTCGGCGCAGCGGGACAGCGTTTCGGTGCTCAGGCCGTGGTGCCGGGCGTGATCGGAGAGGCAGCGCCAGGCGATCTGGCCGCCGACCCGGCAGGCCGTCCGGAGCGCCTTCGGCGAATGGCCGCGAGCGAACTCGGCGCGGCCGAGATCGCGGAACAGCGCGGCCGACTCCTGGCCGGCACCGGGCCGCGAGGGCGCGTCGAGGCAGCGGACCAGCAGGGTCTCGACGGCGGTGGTGAACACGCCGCCGAGCGGCCCTTCGAGGAGGCTCGTGTACTCGGGGACCGACCGCCGGATACCACCGATGATCGACCGGGCCAGCGTCCCCGCCTGCGCCCGCAGTGCGTCGACCACGGAGGGCGGAAGCAGGGCCCTGCCGTGGTCGACGGGTCGGTCATCGACACGCTGCGCTGTCTTCACGTCATGCAGAGTGCCCGTCCGGCGGCCGGGCATCATCCGTAGATCTACGGAGAACGCTACGTATTCAGTACTCGGGGGCGTCCCGGACCACTGAAATCGGTCCAGAACGCCCCCGAGTGGGTGCTCAGGGCAGGGTCAGCCCGTAAGCGGACAATGCCGCCGGGACCGGCTGGAAGAACGTCTCGCCGCCCGAGTTGCAGTCACCGCTGCCGCCGGAGGTGAGACCGAGGGCGGTGGAGCCGTCGTACAGCGAGCCGCCGCTGTCGCCGGGCTCGGCGCAGACGGTGGTGTCGATCAGGCCGGTGACGGTGCCTTCCTCGTAGTTCACCGTCGCGTTGAGCGCGGTGACCGAACCGGAGTGGACCCCGGTGGTGGAGCCGCTGCGGGTCACGTTCTCCCCGACCGTGGCCTCACCGGCGCTGGTGATCCGCGTACCGTCGTTGACCGCGCTCGGCGCGTCGACGCCGGGGTCGTAGGACGCCCACGAGTAGTCGTGGCCGGGGAAACTCGCGTCCTGCGTCTGGGCGATGTGCTGGGAGTTCCCGGAGTCCTCCCACCAGTCGTTGGTCGCCACGCCGCAGTGCCCGGCGGTCAGCAGCGCGGGGTTGCCGCTGCGATCGTGGACGTTGAAGCCGAGCGAGCACCGCAGGCCCTGGCCCCAGATCGCGTCGCCGCCGCTGATGAACGGCCGTAGCTTCCCGGCGGTCCGCTTCAGCTGGGCCTTGGCCCCGAAGCCGTTGACGACGCCGGTCAGTTTCGCCAGGCCGTCGCCCGTGACCGTCGAGTCGGCGGTCACCAGGACGTGCCCGGAGCGGGGATCGACGCGCCACGCCGTGCCGGGGATCCTGGCCGAGCGGTCGAGCTCGCCGGTGACGGCGGCCAGCTCGGAGGCCCGGTACGCGACGATCTTCGGCACCGCGCCCGCCGCGCGGACCTGGTCGGCACCGGCGGCGTCGGTGACGGTGACGATCAGCCGCGAACTCGCTTGGTCGTAGTAGGAGCCGACGGTCCGGTCACCGAGACCGGACGTGACCTTGGCGGACAACGCCGTGGCGCCGCGGGCGTCGAGCGGACCCGCCGCCGCCGGACCGGGTGCGGCGAGCACCACGCCGGTGACGAGTCCCGCGGCGGCACAGACGACGATCCCTCGTCTGGCCCGCCGGTGGATGCGTGCTGTGGACATGGTCATCTCCGTCCTCTGGGGATTCGAGCGATGACACACCGGTGCGGACAAGCGGATTTGCGCGCGACGACAAGGTTACGGTTTCACGAAATACCGCTCCACCCACGAAAGTCGCGAACCCCACCGGTTCGCACAACGTGCGAAGTTTTCGGTTTTTCCTTGCCTGTCATGGATTTTGTCCGATTCTAAGCCCTGCCGGGGTTTTCCCGGTAGAGGTCCGGCGTGGTCTCCCAGGCGCGGGCGAGCTGGGCGCGCAGCAACGGAAGCGGGCTGTCGTCGGTCCCGTATACGCGGTCCGCGAGCCGGGTCAGCGTGTCGCAGCGGGCCAGCAGGAGTGCCCGCGCGCACAGTTCGGGCCCGTGCCCGGCGAGCCGCGCCACCCGCAGGGCCGCGGCGGCGCCGACGGAGATGACGAGGCCGGCGACGTCCTCGGCCGGGTCGCCGAGAATCGCGTCCGTCCAATCGAGAACGCCGCTCACCCGTCCCGCGCCGGTGACCAGGAGATGCTCGCCCTTGAGATCGTGGTGCAGCAGCGTGGCCGGGGCCGCCGGGGGCAGCGGGCCGGTGAGCCGGTGCGCGAGATCGGGGCCGGCGGCGCCGTCCTCGGCGAGCCGGACGGCGGCGCGCACGGCCTCCCCGGTGAGTTCGGGCAAGGATCGCGCGGCGGCCGCCGGTACGTCCACCGTGGCCGCCGGGACCGAGCGCAGTCCGGTCAGCAGGACGGCCAGGTCCTCTTCGCCCGCCGCGGAGACCGCCTGTTTTTCGGCCGATATCCCGGGAAGCCGCGTGTCCAGGGTGTAACCGAGTCCGGGTGCCCACTCGCCGTGGGCGACGCTGCGGGGCACGGCGATCGCCAGATGAGGACGGATCGCTTCGCGCAGCGCGATTTCCCGGCGCTGGCCGGCGGTGCCGTCGATGTCCCGCGCCATCCGCAGGACGTGGCCGGTGCCGACCAGCCAGGTGGCGTGATCGCCGCCTTCGTCGACGCGGCTGATTCGTGGTTCTCCTGGCAGTACGCGGCGGAGCAGGCGCCGCACGGCCGCGGGTTCAGGTGAGGTCATGACGGATCGATCATGGCATCGCTCACACGGCTTCGCGAACGGTTTGCGGCCTCGGCGAAGCCCGTGCTAGCTTTTTCCCGAGCCCCGTATGGGCCTACTCATGGAGGTAGTGGTTTCCCCGCGGCGCATGCCGCACAATCACCTTGGTGAACGGCACGGTCTTCCCGTGTCCACTGCTCTCCTCCGCACGTAGGCCACGGGGTTTTCCTGTGTCCGTTCCCGGGTGCCACCCTCCGATCTTTCATCGGATCCGGAAAGGACTCAATGACCGAGGAAAAACCAAGCGAGACCTTCGACGCCGGTGCCTTCCAGCGCCGGGTCATCGACGAATTCCGCGCCAACGCGGGAAAAGTCGCCCTGTTCGGCGAGGACGCCTCGCTGGCGCTGGTGACCACCACCGGGGCGCGCAGCGGACTGCCCCGCACCGTTCCGTTGTCCTATGTGGACGTCAAGGGGCAGAAGGTGATCGTCGCCTCCGCGATGGGCGCGCCCCGGAATCCCGCCTGGTACCACAACATCCGGAAGAACGCGCGGGTGACCGTCGAGACCGGCACCGAGACGTTCGAGGCGCTCGCCGCGATCCCGGACGGGCCGGAGCGGGACGCGTTGTTCGCCGAGGTGGTCGCGATCGAGCCGGGTTTCGGGGAATACCAGGCGAAAACCACGCGGCCGATCCCGGTGGTCACACTGCATCACCTCGACGAGGGCGCCGACCGGGTGCGGGGGATGGGCGACTTCGTCGTCGATGCCCACGACTGGCTGCGCAAGGAACTCGCCGAACTGCGCGGCCAGGCGGACGAGATCGCGGACGGCAAGGCCACGACGTTCACCAGGACTGCCGACCTCGGCCGGGAACTGCGCGAGCACTGCCTGACCTTCTGCGGTGCGCTGAAACGACATCACCTGGGGGAGGACACGGTCGCGTTCCCGATGCTGGCCGCCCGTTTCCCGTCGCTCGCGCCCGCGCTGGAGAAGCTCGCCGCGGAGCACGTCGTGGTCGCCCGCGCGCAGGAGCGGATCCGTGAACTCGTCGAAGGCTACGTTCCCGGGGAGGGCGATCCGGTCCGGCTGCGGGAGGAGCTCGACCGGCTGGCCACCGACCTCGAAGCCCATTTCGCCTACGAGGAACGGTCGATCGTGACCGCCCTCAACGCACTGGCGCCCGCGCCGGACATCCCCTGACGCCGTCGCGTCTTCCCCTGCCGGGTCACTCCTTCCCGGCGGGGGAGGACAGCGTCGTGATCGCCCGCCGCAACAGGGTGCGCAGGGTTTCCTCCTCCTCGGCGGTGAACGCCGCGGAGAGCCGGGCCTCGGCGGCGAGCGCGGCCTCGTTCGCCTTGCGGAAGGTCGCGTGGCCCGACCGTGTCAGCCTGGTCACCAGTACCTGGTTGTGCACATCGGACGGGGTGCGCTCGATCAGCTTCTTGGATTCCAATGTGGACAGTAGTGACGCCATGCTCTGCGGCGTCACGTAACAGATCCGGGCCAGCTGGGCGCCGGAGAGCGGTGCCTGGGACAGTGCGAGCAGCGCGGCGTACTGCGGGACGGACAGGCCGAACGGCTTCAGCACGCGGGTCTTCTCCGCCATCAGCGCCTGCTCGCCTCGCTTGAGGAACGTGCCCAGCCGCGCTTCGAGGCCTTCCATGATCTGTTCTTCGACGCCCATGCGACCTCCCTGTCGTCCCCAAAGTATCAGGGTTCTCATCGAGGACAGGAACCTTGTGCTTGACGAGGACCGTCCTCTGATGCTTCCATGCCTGATGTGCATCAGGGTTCTGATGCACATCAGGCTTAGTGGGCAACTCAGGGGGTACAGCAGTCATGACAGCACGCGTTTGGCTCATCACCGGCGCTTCCTCCGGCTTCGGCCGCACGATCGCCGAGGCCGCGCTCGCCGCGGGGGACACCGTCGTCGCGGCGGTCCGCCGCCCCGAATCGGTGGCCGGCCTGGTGGCCGTCGCACCGGACCGGGTCACCGCCGTCCGGCTCGACATCACCGATCACGATCGGATCCCGCCGGTGGTCGAGGAGGTCATCGAGCGGTACGGCCGGATCGACGTCCTGGTCAACAACGCAGGCCGCGGCCTGATCGGCGCGGCCGAGGTGATCACCGACGAGGCGCTGCGCGGCCTCATGGACCTTCACCTGTTCGGCCCGGCGGCGCTCACACGAGCCGTCCTGCCGACGATGCGCGCGCGGCGGTCCGGCGCGATCGTCCAGATGAGCAGCCAGGCCGGGCGGTACTCCTTCGGCGGCGTCAGCGCGTATTCCGCGACGAAGTTCGCGCTGGAGGGCTGGTCCGAAGGGCTGGCGGCCGAGGTCGGGCCGTTCGGCATCCAGGTGATGATCGTCGAGCCCGGCGCCTTCCGGACCTCCTTCAACGAGCCGGGCGTCCTGCTGTTCACCGAGGACGACGGCCCCTACCGGGAGATCCTCGAACCGGTCCGCACCGCGCTGGCCGACGTCGACGGCAAGCAGCCCGGCGACCCGGTCAAAGCGGCGGAAGCCATCCTCGCGGCACTGGACTCCGGGAAGCCGCCATTGCGGCTGGCGCTGGGCACCGACGCGGCGGACACCATCGCGGCGAGCCTCGACAAGGCACGCGCCGAACTGGCCGAATGGGAATCGCTGAGCCGCGGGACGGACTACTGACCCACGAGTGCCCGCACGCTGGACGAGGCCGAGTCCCGTACGAACGCACAGTCGGCGGGCCGTCCGGCGTCGCCGAGTTCGAGCCGCAGTTCGACGCCGTCCGCCACCCGGTACGGGCGGGTGTCGATCACCGTGCCGAGGAGCTTGCGCAGCCGCGACACCTCCGCACGCGCGGTGATCACGTGGTCGGCGTCGCCGTAGAGGGCCTTGCTCAGCATCGCGGCGGTCAGCCCGCCGGGCCCGGCGAGGTGCAGCAGCAGGAGGATCTCGGCGTGCCGGACGGTCAGCGGGCTGCGCCACGGCGTCCCGCCGCCGCTCACCTCGATCCGCGGCGGCCCGGAGAGGTCGAGCAGCAGCCGCACGGTGGTGTCGGCGCTGTTCGGCCGGACCAGCCAGCCGCCGGCGACCGGCTCCGGCAGGCACAGCCCGAGGCCGGGCACGGTGATCGCGCGGTCGCCGTGCGGGCGCGCGATCCGGTCCCTGGTCGCGATCCCGGCGCTGTGCGCGACCCAGCCGTGCTCGTCGACGAGCAGAAGCGGCCCTTCGACCCCGGCCAGCCACGGCGCGGCCGAGGTGCGTAACTGCTCCAGCGTGTGCTGGTGATGGCGCCACAACAGGAGTTCCGCGAGGCGGACCGCGGTCTCGATGAGCGCGCCGATGGTCGGATGAAGAGTCAGCGCCGGTCCGCTTACGTCCACGATGCCGAGCAGTTCGCCGGTGCGCGGATCGTGGATCGGCGCCGCCGTGCAGTACCAGGGATGCTGCGGTTGTTCGAAGTGCTCGGCGGAGAACAACTGCACCGGGGCGGCCTCCGCGATCGCGGTCCCGATGGCGTTGGTGCCGACCGCCGCCTCGGTCCACACCGCGCCGTCGACGAAGCCGAGGCGGTCCGCGCGCAGCCGCGTGCCCGCCGCGCCCTCCCGCCACAGGATGACGCCGTCGCCGTTCGTGATCACGAGCAGGAACTGCGAGGCGTCCGCGACCGACGAGATCAGCCGTTTGATCTCGTCGACGACGAAGCTCAGCGGGGATTCCCGGCGCAGCCGCTCGATCTCGTCGAAGGGCAGCGGCGTCCGGCTGTTGCGGCCGTCCGGGTCGAGTCCGAGCGCGAGCACGCGTTGCCATGATCTGGCGACCAGGTCGCGGGGCCGCATGGCGGGCCGGGAGCCGCCGAGGACGGCGTCATACGTCCTGGTCAGAGCGCGTGCATACGTCTGCAGGTCCATGCCATGCTCGATCGCTTGGAAGGCGCTCACGATCACCGGCTCCGTCGCTGGGGTGCCAGTGACCATAACTCCGTATCCGCGACGGACGCCATAGCTCCTTCGGCCTGCAATGCGCCGCAACCCTTGTCGGCCCCTTCCTTCGTCCGATGTGCTGTGAGTCACACGAGGTGAAAGGAAGTGCGATGACCGCGACCGTGGAGAGCAGGCTGACACCGCAGGAACGGGTCGACACCTGGCTCGGCGAGTTCGAAGCCGCGCTGGCTGCCCGTGACGTGCCGCGGGCCGCCGGGATGTTCGCCGTCGACAGCTTCTGGCGCGACCTGATCGCGTTCACCTGGAACATCAAGACGGTCGAAGGACGCGAGGGTGTCGCCGAGATGCTGACCGCGCAACTGGAGGCCACCGACCCGTCGGGGTTCAAGACCACCGAGCCCGCGGAGGAGGCCGATGGCGTGACGTCGGCGTGGATCGAGTTCGAGACCGCCGTCGGCCGGGGGCTCGGTCATCTGCGCCTCAAGGACGAGGGGGCCTGGACGTTCCTCACCACGATGCACGAGCTGAAGGGCCACGAGGAACCGCGCGGGTTCAACCGGCCGAAGGGCACGGCGCACGGTGCGGACCCGAACCGCCGGACCTGGACCGATCAGCGCGTCGCGGAGGAAACCGAGCTGGGCTATACACGGCAGCCGTACGTCGTCGTGGTGGGCGGGGGACAGGGTGGCATCGCGCTCGGCGCGCGGCTGCGTCAGCTCGGGGTGCCGGCGATCGTGCTCGAACGCAATCCACGCGCGGGCGACTCGTGGCGCAACCGGTACAAGACGCTCTGCCTGCACGACCCCGTGTGGTACGACCACCTGCCGTACCTGCCCTTCCCGGACACCTGGCCGGTTTTCGCGCCGAAGGACAAGATCGGGGACTGGCTCGAGATGTACACCCGGGTGATGGAGATCCCGTACTGGACGTCGGCCACCTGCCTGTCGGCGTCCTACGACGAGTCCACAAAGGAATGGACGGTCGAGGTGGACCGGGCGGGCGAGCGCGTTACGTTGCGCCCCAAGCAACTCGTGCTCGCCACCGGGATGTCGGGCAAGCCGAACCTGCCGTCCTTCCCCGGCCAGGACCGGTTCACCGGCGACCAGCACCACTCGAGCGCGCACCCCGGCCCCGAGGCCTACGCGGGCAAACGCGCGGTGGTGATCGGCTCGAACAACTCGGCCCACGACATCTGCGGCGCGCTGTGGGAGGCGGGCGCCGACGTCACGATGGTGCAGCGTTCCTCGACGCACGTGGTGAAGTCCGATTCGCTGATGGAACTGGGACTCGGCGACCTCTACTCGCAGCGCGCGGTGGCCGCCGGGGTCACCACGCAGAAGGCGGATCTCACGTTCGCCTCGCTGCCGTACCGGATCATGCACGAGTTCCAGACCCCGGTGTACCAGGCGATCGCCGAACGCGACGCGGACTTCTACGACCGGCTGGAGAAGGCGGGCTTCCGGCACGACTGGGGTGACGACGGCTCCGGTCTGTTCATGAAGTACCTGCGCCGCGGCTCCGGCTACTACATCGACGTCGGCGCGTCGGAACTCGTGGCGAACGGTGACATCAAGCTGGCCCACGGCGGTGTGCGCGAGCTGACGGAGGACTCGGTGGTGCTGGAGGACGGCACCGAACTCCCGGCGGACCTCGTCGTCTACGCCACCGGCTACGGCTCGATGAACGGCTGGGCCGCCGACCTGATCGGCCAGGACGTCGCGGACAAGGTCGGCAAATGCTGGGGCCTCGGCTCGGGCACCACGAAGGACCCCGGGCCGTGGGAGGGCGAGCAGCGGAACATGTGGAAGCCGACCCGGCAGGACGGCCTGTGGTTCCACGGCGGGAACCTGCACCAGTCACGGCACTACTCGCTGTACCTGGCCTTGCAGCTCAAGGCGCGCTGCGAGGGCATCCCGACCCCGGTCTACGGCCTGCAGGAGGTCCACCACCTGAGCTGATCGGTGACCACCGAACTTGCCCGCTGAGAAAAGTTGCTCAGTGGGCAAGTTTGTGTGTATCGTCGGGGACATGGCAGAGGACGGGGAGCTGGGCCTGCGGGAGCGCAAGAAGCTGAACACTCGCAGGGCGCTGAGCGACGCGGCGTTGGAACTGGTCCTCGAAGGAGGGCTGGAGAACGTCCGGCGAGAGGACATCGCGGCACGGGCCGGGGTGTCGATCCGGACGTTCAACAACTACTTCGCGAGCAAGTACGAGGCGCTCGCCTACCGGCAGATCGAGCGGATGAAGCGCAGCGTCGAGATCCTGCGGTCGCGTCCGGCAGGCGAGCCGCTCTGGACGGCGATCGCGGAGGCGTGCGCCCGGCCGCTGGAGGACGAAGGCGGAGCGGACAGGGTGCCGAGCCGGGAACAGCTGGCCGCGGTACGCGAAGTGATGACCGCGCCGGAGATGCACGGCGCGGTGCAGAAGGCAGTGCTCGGCGCGGACGGCGAACTGGTCGCGGTGATCGCCGGGCGCACGGGAACCGACCCCGCCCGCGATCTGTATCCCCGGCTGGTGGCGAGCGCGATCGGGGCCGCTTGGCAGGCGGCGGCCGATCTGTACCTGCGCGCCGATCCGCCGGTGCCGATCGTCTCCCTGCTCCGGCGCGCGATCGACCAGATCGCCGCCGGGCTGCCCGATCCGTCCGCCTGAACGACTCCGAAGTAATCGAGACACGGAAACAGGGGGTTTCTTCGTCATGCCCGAAAACATCAAGTCAGAAAACGCCGAGGTGGTCATTTCCGGCGCGGGGCCGAACGGGCTCATGCTCGCCGCGGAACTCGCACTGGCCGGAGTCCGGCCGATCATGCTGGAGCGGCTGCCCGAGCCCAGCGACGAACCGAAGGCGAACGGAATGGTCGGTCAGATCGTGCGGTTCCTGGATCAGCGGGGACTGTACGAGGAGATCAGCGGCAGGGCCGGCCCGCCGCAACCCGCTCCGGCGTTCTTCTTCGGCGGGATGACGTTGTCGTTCGCCGAAGTCGTGGACAACCCGGTCCACCTGCTTCCCGTGCCGCAGCCGAAACTCGTGCGCCTGCTGGACAAGCGCGCACTCGGCCTCGGCGTGGAGATCCGGCGGAGCCACGAGCTGACCGGACTCGTCCAGGACGAGGGCGGCGTAACCCTCACCGTGTCCGGGCCACAGGGCGAATACGAGCTGCGCACCCGGTTCCTGGTCGGCGCGGACGGCGGGAAGAGCCTGGTGCGCAAGCAAACCGGCATCGCGTTCCCCGGGACCACCGACACCAGGGGTGTCACGCGGATGGCGCAGGTCAGCCTGCCGGACCTGCGGCGGACGCCGGACGGCGGCATCGACATCCCGGGCGTCGGACCGCTCGGTTTCGGGTTCAACCGGTTGGAGCGCGGCACGTTCGTTTTCGCGGAACTCCAGCCGGGCAAGACGGTGATCGCGACCGGCGAACTCCGCACCGAGCCGATTCCCGAGGACATGCCCCTGACGCTGGACGAACTCCGGGACAGCGTTCGCCGCGTGCTCGGCGTCGACCTGGCGTTCGGGCCGCCGGCGGGACCCGGTCCGCATCCGCTGCGCAGGATCACCACGCAGAACACCCGGCAGGCCGAAAACTACCGCGCGGGCAACGTCTTCCTCATCGGCGACGCGGCACACGTGCATTCCGGGATGGGCGGCCCCGGGCTCAACCTCGGCATGCAGGACGTGGCGAACCTGGGCTGGAAACTCGCGGCGCACCTTCGCGGCCGGGCGCCCGAAAGCCTGCTCGACACCTACCAGAGCGAGCGTCATCCCGTCGGGGAACGCGTCATGATGCACTCGCTCGCGCAGGCGGCCCTCATCGCACCCGGCTCCGATGTCACCGCGCTCCGGCAGCTGTTCGGGGAAATGGTGCGCAAGCCGGAGAACGCCGCGTTCATCGCGCACCTGATGGCCGGATCGGACGTCCGGTACGACATCGGGGACACGCATCCGCTGTCCGGCCGGATGGTCCCGGAGCTCGCGGTCGGCTCGCGGCGCGTCACCGAACTCCTGCGTGCCGCGCGGCCGGTACTCGTCGACTTCACCGGCGGCACGGAGATCGCCGCGGCCGCGGCGGGCTGGGCCGATCGCGTCGACCTGGTCAGCGAGTCCACTTCGGACACACCGGTCGCGGCGGTGCTGATCCGCCCCGACGGCTACGTCGCCTGGGCCACCGACAGTCCACAAGAGACGGATGGCCTCCAGGAGGCGCTGACCCGCTGGTTCGGGGACGCGGCGTAGCTGTCGTCGGTCTGCCGGGAAGAGTATTTCGGGCATACCCCGGTGATCGGAACGCCTTTCAGCCCCATGCGCGCCAGGGAACGTCACTACCTTCGGGAAGCAAGCGAAGATCAGCTGCTAGCAGTACTGGAGATATTCGATGATGCGTAAGCTTGCCACCGGTTTCGGCATTGCCCTGCTCGCGTTCGGCGGCGCGGTTTCCGCGGCCGGAACGGCGTCGGCCAGTCCGGTCACCGCGCAGTCCTACAAGGTCGTCATGATGTGGGCCGGAACCACGGACAAGCAGGCAGAGCAGTGTGAAACGTACCGGGCGGTCATCCTCCACGGCCAGGGCGAATGCATGTTCTACAACGGCAACACCGAGCTGAGGGTCCCGGCCTGAGAAGGTCCGTGGGGCCTCCTCGAGGGTCCATCCATGCCCGCCGCAACTCGCGACGGAGGCGCCGGCGCGCCGGTATGGATTCAAGTCCCTCGGGGAGGCCCCCACGGAACGTCAGCGGAGTTGCTTGAGCAAGGCGGGGACGAACGCGGCGGCGTCGACGGTGCCCCAGCCGGACACGATGTCGAAGCCCTTGCCCGCGGAGAACCCGGGAACGCCGTTGTAGCTGTTGTTCCCGCTGGTCACGTCCACGATGCCGGACGCGGTACCGCCGGAACCGAGCTTGTACAGCGCGGGGTTGATGAAGCCGAGGCCCTTGCCCGCCTGCTGCGAGGCGAGGTCGACCACCGCGGCGAACAGCGGCGACGACTGCGACGTGCCGGACGTGCCCAGCAGCGAGATGTCCGGCAGCGAGCGGCCCTTGGCGTGGGTCACCTTGCCGACTTCCTTCTGCCAGTCGGGTATGCCGTACTCGTGCGAGACGCCGCCGCCCGAGCGCGACCACAGGTCGTCCGGGGACTTACGGGTGCCGTCCGGGTTGAGGTGCAGCACGGTGCCACCGACCGCGGTGACGTAGGAGTTGGCGGCGGGGAAGCTCACCACCTGCTTGCCCCACTCGCTGCCGTCCTTCTTCTTGCCCGTCGAACCGTCGTCCCCGCTGGACGCCGTGACGGTGATCCCCGCGTCGACCGCCTTCTTGAAGTGCGCGTCGAGATCGTGCAGCTGCTGCGAGTTGTCGAAATCGTCTTCCGGCGTGCCGAGGCTCATCGAAATGACGTTGGCCGCCTTGTGGTCGGCGAGGTAGTCGATGGCCTTCATCATGTCCGGGAAGCCGTCGATGCCCTGGGTTTCCGAGGTCGGCGTGGCCACGACGAGGATCTTCGCCTTCGGCGCGAGCGTGTGGAACATCGCGACGTCGAGATCGGTCTCGCCGCCCCAGCTGGAGCAGTCGGCGGGCACGCCGGGGTCGTCGCACGAGGGCACGTGGCCGGCGGGCTCGAGGATCTGCACGTCCGCCGGGGGCAGGCCGTGCGAGCGCGAATAGCTGTCGATGTAGGCCTTGATGTTCTTGTCGCCGTAGGAGACGATCGTCGCCAGCGCCGTGCCGGTACCGTCGATTCCCTTGTCGTACAACGGTTTCGTGTGATACGCGGTCTGCAGGTTGTTCCCGGCCGCCGCGATGGCCTTGTCGGTCAGCGCGGCGCGCTCGTCGGCGTTCTTCGTGGCGCCGAGCAGCTTCGCAGCTTCACTGAAATGATGTTGTTTGGCGGTCGCGTGTGCCTGGCCCGCGGGTGCGGCACTCGCCGCGCCGACGCCGCACATCGTGACCGCGACGGCCGCGCTCGCGGCGAAGGTGAGTGCCGTCCGCACGCGGCTCGGACCTCGGACTCGGCTGAACCCAGCAGACATTCGGTGTTCCTCCAGCTCGGCTGTGTCGGGGTGGCTACGGTGCGCTCCTGTGCCGGATTAAAGCCTCGCGGGAGCCGGTCCTGCCACGGCCATTGGTCGTGGATGCGGTGATACGCCCAGGAAACCGGCGTTCCGCGCGAACCGGGGTAAAAGGGATCACCGTTGCCGGGTCAAAGGCCGCGTGACCAGCACACCCAGCAGGACGAGCACCGCCATTCCGCCGAACATCAGCCGCGCCGATCCCGTATCCGCGTCGCCGCCGAGATTCACCAGAAGGCCCGCCAGCGCCGAACCGAAAGCGTTGGACACGAGTTGCACGGTGTTGATCGCCGCGGACGCGCGATCCGCCTCGACGCCGCCGGGTTCGACGCTCATCGCCTTCGTCGCCAGATGCGGCCACGCGATCCCGATCCCGCTGCCCGCCACCAGCAGACCGGCGATCCACACCACGATCAGCCCGAGGCCGGCGTCCTTCTGCTGAGTGAGCGCGAGGACGGCCAGGCCGCCGCCGAGCAGCAGGGGCGCCGCGACGAGAATCCGCCGGATCGCCGTCGCGCGCGTCGCGTTGGCCGCCGGGATCTCCCCGATCGTCCAGCCCGCCGCGAGCGCCGCGCCGAGGAACCCGGCGGCGATCGGTGCCAGCCCGCCGAGCCGCTGCCCGAACAGCGGAACGAACGCCTCCGTCGTCGAACCGATCGCCAGCACCACGATGAACAGGTAGATCCACTTCGTCGGCGCTCCACTGTGGAAGGTCGAGCGCGGCAGGACGCGGGCACGGGCGCCGCGTTCCCGCGTGACGAAACCGATGACCAGAACCGCCGCCACGACAAGGAAAACGATTCGCAGGGTGGTCTGCTCGGCGACCCCGGCGACGCTCACCAGGAGCACGGCCGCCGAAAGCAGGAGCATCGAAACCATCGGCGCGGGCATGATCGCGCCTTCGGGACGGTCGCGGGGCAATGCCCGCGGGACGAGGACGGCGAGCCCGAGCCCGGCGGCGGCGAGTGCGAAGAACGCCACCTGCCACAGCCGCAGCTGGCCGAACAGCCCGCCGAGCGCGGGGCCGGCGAGCGTGCCGACGCCCCACATCGCGGAGATCAGCGCCGAAGCCCGCGCCCACAACGCTTCCGGCAGGCTCGACCGGATCAGCGCGTACCCGAGCCCGGACAGCAGGCCACCGCCGATGCCCTGCACCGCCCGGCCGATCAGCAGCACCGCCATCGCGGGGGAGACGGCGCAGAGCACGGACCCGGCGACGAAGAAGCCCAGCGCCAGCACGTACGAACCCCGGGCCCCGAACCGCGCGACGGCCTTGCCGACCACCACCGAGGACGAAACCGACGCGACCAGGAAAACCGTGGTGCTCCAGGCATAGAACCGCTCACCGCCGATGTCGGCCACGATCGTGGGCAGCATGCTCGCGGTGAGGTAGATGTTGGTGGCGTAGAGCGCGACGCCGCCCGCCAGTACCACGATCGCGCCGAGATGGCGCTTGCCGAACAGGTCCCGCCACGATCCGGCGACGGGGCTCGCAACAGTTGTCATACCGCCGACGCTAAAAGCTCCAGTTCGCTGGAGGTCAACCTCGGCATGGCCCGGATCACCTTGCGACGTAAGAAATCGCGGAGGTGCCCGCGGACCAGCAGGCACCTCCGCGACATGGTGGCGGAGCCGGGGGGCGCTCATTTTTCGGCGAAAGAGGCCCACCGCCGGCACCGCCCTGGTTCAGTGCGTGCGACCCGCGCGTCGACGCCGAACCACGATCACACCGGCCAATCCGGCGACGAGGGCGAAACCGGATGCGGCGATCCAGTCCAGTGCCGTGTTGCCGGGGACAGGCGACTGCGCCTCGGCGGGGTTGGCCGCCGGGGCCGGATCGAAGCCACCCAGCCTGCCCTTGCGGGCATAGTCCGAGCCGGGCATCTTGTCGGCGTACTTGCCGTGCACGATCCGCTGGTAATCCGCGAGCGTCGTGCCCGACGGGCCGACCACACGCTTCGCTACGTCGTTGAGCCCGACGACGCGGCCTTCGTGTACCCGGTACCAGGCGTTGACCTGCGGTTCGGTGAAGACCGTATCGCCGCCCGCCTGCGCGGGATAGGTGATTTCTTCGGTACCTGTGGTGATATTGCTGGCTTCCCAGCCGCTGCCCGCACGGGTCAGCCAGACCGAGGCGTCCTGGCCGCTGGCCGAACGGGCGTGCACGGCGTAGTAACCGAACGTCGCGACGTCCTGGGACGCGCCGGTGACGAACGCCGGGTTGAGCGTGTGCACCTCGAGCGGCGACCCGAGGATCTGCGGCGCCTTCGCCGCCGCGGCAGCGCTTTCCTCGGCCTTGCTCATCATCGACGAGGGCTCGCCCGCCGCGTGGCGGTCGGCGCCGACGAAGAAGTGCGCGATGAAGTCGGTCGTCTGCGGGGTGGTGGCGGCTTGTCCCGCGGCGTCGCGATCAGGGGAAGCGCTTGCCGAGGCAGTGCCCAGCAGCAGCGCGAAGCCGGCGATGGCCGAGCCGGTGAGCATCCGTGTCGTCTTGTTCATCGCCATCACTTCTCCCCGTAGAGAGATTCGGCCCACCGGAACTGGCCATTCGACACATAGGACTGGTGACGCATCTGGCTGTAGCGCGGGCTGGACGGCCACGGGTCGCCGTAGGACAGCGTCTGGGTCGAGCTGTCGTAGCCGTAGATCACCTGCGCGTGGCCGCCGCCCGCCGTCCAGTAGATGCCGGTCTCGATCGGCGAGTTGCCGTCGATCGACTGTTGGACCTGGGAGAAGCTGAGTGAGCCGCCGATGCGCCCGCCGGTGATGCCGAGCTTCTGGAACGCCGTCTGCACCCACTGCAGGTAGCCCGCCTGGTTCGGGCACCGCTGGCCCTGCGGGTAACCCCGGGCGATGTTGCAGAAGTCGTTCTGGCTGATGCCCTTGTCCTTCTGCAGGTACTTGGCGATGGTCAAGCCGCTTCCCGCCCAGCACCACTGGTTCTGCTCCTGGACCTGCTGGCTGATGTTGAGCTGCTTGCTCGCGGCCGGTCCGGCGGGGGCGGCCGAAGCGACGGTGACGGGGGCGAGCACGCCCACCGCCAGTACACCCGCCGCGAGCACGGCGGACCGCCGCAGGCGGCTCACCGCCGATCTCCGCGCGCCGCGAGGCGGCGCACTCGTGCTGGGCATGGTTGCTCCTTTCGGCCCGACCGCGGAGGCCGGATTCGGGGAACGAGGACCATGCGAAGCATCGGCCGAACGGCCGGAACGGGGGTAATCCCATCGGGGATAACACGCACGTTATGGGTAGACGATCTCACTCTCGGTCATGTCCGACAGGATCGCGTCGACCTCTCGATGCGCCTCCGGGTGACTGTCCCACCAACGCCGGTAATGCACGTTGTTGTCCGCGACGTTCCGGTAGGCGAGCGCGGCGCAGCGGAACAGCTCGTCCATCGAGTTCAGCAGGACGTCGTTGGCGCGCATGGCGAACAACAGGTCGGCGAGTACCGGGTCGCCGCGCAGCGGATAGGCCGAAACCCCGCCGCTGGGCCGGAACGACGCCGACGCCATGACCACGCAGCCCGCCTTGATCAGCGTGCGCGCGGTGATCGCGTCGGACGTGTAATGCCGCACCTTCGGGGTGAAACCCGCGGCTTCGCAGGCCGCGAGCAGCCGCATCCGCACCCCGTTCTCGTGCGGCGGTGGCAGCACCCACTCCTCGTCCGCGAGATCGGCGAGGTCGATGACGCCGTCCTTGATCGCGGGATGCCCGTCGGCCACCCCGGCGAAGATCGGCTCGGTGCCCAGCGTCCGCACGGTCAGCCCGGCCAGGTGATACGGCTCGATACCGTCGAACCGCTCCAGCAGCGCGACGTCGACCCGGTGCGTGGCCAGCAGCTTGAGCAGCACCGGCGCGGAGGGCTCCACCCAGGTCTGCACGTCGAGTTCGGTGGCACGCAGGTGCAGCTGCTCGACGAAGCCGCCGAGCATGGTCAGCGGGATACTGCCGACCCGCAGCACCGAGCGCCCGTTCGCCTGCCCGCGTTCCTTGGCCGTGACGACGAGTGCCTGCAGATCGGCCAGCAGTGCCTCGGCACGGTTGAGCACGAACTTGCCGAGGTCGGTCGGCTTGGTACCCTGCGAGCCGCGTTCGAACAACTGCCCGCCGAGAATCCGTTCGATGCGTTTGAGCTGCGCGGTCAACGCGGGCTGGCTGACGCCGAGCAGGGTCGCCGCCCTGCTCACGCTGCCCGCCTCCGCGACAGCGCGTACCGCACGAAGATGACGCAGTTCGAGCTCCGCCATCCGCCGATGTTATACCCCTATCGGGTGGGGAGATAGCCTTGCGCCGTAATTGGTTCGGACCATTCTTTCAGAGTGAGAAAGCGCTCGTCGGCGCGTCCGGTGACAGGACATAGGAGAACCGCCGGATCTTCGGTACCCACAGCTGGAAACAGGACAGATCGGGGAGGGTGACCGCGTCCGACACCGTGATCAGGCCCCGGTGCAGCCAGGCCCACGTCCTGGCGTCGTCGTCGGTGAGCGGGCCGACGAGCTGGTTCGCCCAATCCCGGCCGGATCGCCGTGGCTCGAATCCCGCGACGAACAGCTCCCAGCTGTCCTCCGGCGCGCGGTGCATGAGACCGCCCTCGATCGCGCCGGCCGGATCGGGCGCGGTGTCGAGTGCCCGGCCGAGCAGCCGCGGGTGCGCGGTGAGCAGGCCCAGCAGCACGATCACCGCCTGGTACTCGCCGGGCTGGTCGTCGTCCCCGAGGAATCGCGACGCTTCGGAGAGATCGCGCGTGGCCCGCAGCATCCGGTAGAGATTGAACAGCCGCTTGGCCTGGCGCGGTGTGCCCACGAGCGGGTCGAGCGCCGCGAGAAGGTCGATCTCCGGTTCGGTGAGCGGACGCGGGAGCACGTCCGGCTGTCCCGTGCCGAGTTGGAGCGCCACCTCGGAACCGCGCTCGATCGAGAACGACGGCGTCCGGACGGCGGATTCCGCGGCGGTCCGCGGCCGCGTGCTGCCCGGCGCGTCGGCGGGGGAGTTCGCCGGTGCGGATCGTAGCGCGGGGGACAATGCCGTGAAGGCCTCCTTCACAGCGCTCAACGCTGTGAAGGAGGCCTTCACGGACAGGCGACTCGGTCAGTGCGTGACCAGCAGGGTCACCCCGGCCTCGCCGCCGCAGTCGACCAGGACCGGGCCGACGCCGTTCCCGATGTGCTGGGCGACGTTCGCCTTCGCGAGGAAGCCGTTCGGGTCGGACTTCAGGATCCGGATGTTCTCCAGCACCGGGTTCTCCGGGGAGTTGCCGATGACCTGCTTGAGGCCGGTGCCGCCACCGCAGTTCCCGGTGATGGTCACCTCTTCACCGCGCTTGGTGGTCGGGTTGGGGCTCACCTCGACGACGGCGCGCGCCCCCTTCGGCGGCTGCTTCTGGACGTTCTCGGCGCTCACCTTCTGGACGTTCTCCGTGCTCGCCGACGCGCTGTTCAGGCCGGCGATCCCGGCGGCCGCCGCCGCGACCAAGCCCGCCGAAGCGGTGAAGCCGATCAGCGTGCGGACGGTCTTGCGGTTCCCCATGACGTTCTCCCTTTCCCCACTGTCCTTTTCGGACACTCGTGCACCCCGCGGAGTCCGCGGGATCACCGGGTAAGTCGCCACGACGGGTACCCGGGGTTCTCGGAAGATCGAAAAGTGACCCAGGTCACTCGAACTCGACGTGACCATCCGGTGAACGTGCACGGTGACCGGGTACTCCGCTGCGTATCGGCGGCGATACTCGGTGGCATGACTTCACTTCGCCGGTTCGCCCGCGTCAGTGCGCTCATCACCCTCGCTTCGGGCCTGCTGCTCGGCCCTGCGACGGCCGCCGTCGCGTCGCCCGTCTCCGTTGCTTCGGTCGGCAGCATCTGCACCTCGGACCTGCCTGACGAGGCCCACGAGACGCTGGACCTGATCGCCAGCGACGGGCCCTTCCCCTACCCGCAGGACGGTACCGTCTTCTCGAACCGCGAGGGCATCCTGCCGTCGCGGCCTTCGGGCTACTACCACGAATACACCGTGGAAACCCCGGGCAGCGAAACCCGCGGCGCCCGGCGGATCGTCACCGGCGAACGGGCGCAGGAGGACTACTACACCGCCGATCACTACGAGTCCTTCGACCTCGTCGACTTCACCTGCTGAACCAGGCATCCCGGGCTCCGTGGTCGGCTATCTTCGAGATCCCCGACCGACCACGGAGAACCGGATGCCCGAACGTGTCACCGTACTGCCGGACGACCTCCGCGCCGACGTCGAAACCCTGTGGCGCTACCACGATCTGCGTCATGAGCTTCGCGTGTCCGACGTCGGGATCGGGCTGGGCAGCCACGATCTCGGCGTCGCGACCCATACCGCGGAACTCTTTCGCGACGGTAGGTTCCCGCGCATCGTCTTCACCGGGGCGAACGCCCCGACCACGGTCGAACGCTTTCCGCGCGGCGAAGCCGTCCACTACCGCGAGCACGCTCTCCAACTCGGCGTGCCCGGCGACGCGATTCTCCTGGAGCCCGAAGCAAGGAACACGGGGGAGAACATCACGTTCACCCGTCGCCTGCTCGCGGAGAACGGCATCGCGGTCGAAACCGTGACGCTCGTTTCCAAGCCGTATCAGCAGCGCCGGGCGTACGCGACCTGCAAGAAGCTCTGGCCCGAGGTCGACGTCCGCTGCGCGTCGCGGCCGCTCCCGCTCGACGACTACATCGACACCATCGGAGACGCCGACCGCGTCGTCACCATGCTCGTCGGCGACACCCAGCGCATCACCGAGTACGCCAAGCGCGGCTTCGCCGTGCCGCAGGACGTGCTGGAAAGCGTTCAGGATTCCTACCGGCGCCTGGTCGCCGCCGGATACACCCGTCGCCTGATCTGACCGTGTCCGCCGATCAGTCCACAAGGGACAGATCGAGCCGCCGCAGCCGCGCCGGGTCGGAGATCACCTCGTAGGCGGCGATCCGGTCGTCCTCGACGGTGATGGTGAGCGCGAGCACCAGCCGTCCGTACGGGGCGACGACGAGGCCGACGGAACCGTCGACCAGCGCGGGTTCCGCGACCTGCGAGTTCCGCCGCAGGACGATGGTCTCCTCCGCGACGGCCCGCGCGCCCCGGACCTCCGCCGCGACACCCGGCGGCAGCGTGGCGGGATCGGCCCGGCGCACGACGCCGGGGGCGAGCACGGCCAGCAGCGCGTCCAGGTCGCCGCTGCGCGCGGCGGCGAGGAAGGCTTCGACGACGTGCCGGTTCCGGGTGAGGTCGGCGGCCGGCACCTCGGGGGTGCCCTTGACCTTCTGACGGGCGCGGCTGGCGAGCTTCTTCGTGGTGACGGTGGTCCGTCCGACGATCGGGCCGATCTCGTCGAACGGCACGGCGAACAGATCGTGGAGCACGAACGCGACCCGTTCGGCCGGGCCCAGGGTGTCGAGCACGACGAGCAGCGCGCGGCCGACCGACTCGGCCTGGACGGCTTCGTCCTGCGGATCCCGTTCGTCGCCGGCCACGTCGGGGATCGCGCCGACCGGATCTTCCCGGCGCGTCTTGCGGGAACGCAGCATGTCGAGGCACACGCGGGAGACGATCGTCCGCAGCCACGCCGCCAGGTTCTCGACGTCGTCCGTCTCGGCGCGGGAAGCCCGTAGCCAGGCCTCCTGGACGGCGTCCTCCGCTTCGGCCGACGAGCCCAGCATCCGGTACGCGACCGCCCGCAGGTGGTCGCGATGGGCCTCGAACCGCGAGGTCAGCGCGTTCTGCTCGTACCTGGTCACCTTTTTCCTCCGGGCTCCGTCGATTCGGGTGAGAGACGAACACAGCCGAATCCCGAGGAGAAAAGCCGTTGATCGAAAGCCTAGTCCAGCGACCGGTGCCGTCCCTGCTGCACCTCGACTCCAGCGCCGACGCGGGTTCGGTCAGCAAGCGGCTGACCACGGTGTTCGCCGATATCTGGCGGAACGCGCACGGCGCGGCCGGCTACCGCTACCGCGACCTGTCCGCCGACCCGGTTCCGCTGGTGGGCCCGGCCTACGTCGCGCTCGGCACCCGGGTGGAGCGGCACGGCGTCGTCCCGGCCTCCCGGGTGGCGGAGCTGATCGAGGATGCCGCCGAGGAACGAGAGTGGGCGCTGACCCGGTCCCTGATCGAGCAGGTGCTGGCCGCCGACGTCCTGCTGTTCGGCGTCCCGATGTACAACCTGTCGATCCCGGCCACGCTCAAGGCGTGGATCGACCGGGTCACCTTTCCCGGGATGTTCACCGACCCGGACACCGGCGACAGTCTGTTGCGGGACACCCGGGTCGTGGTGGTCATGGCGCGGGGTGGCAGCTACGGCCCCGGGGCGCCCCGCGAGGGCCTCGATTTCCAGACTCCCTATCTGCGCGCGTATTTCCGGAACCTCGGCGTGGCCGAGGAGAACCTGCACTTCGTCGCGGCCGAGCTGACCAGGGCAGGGGACATTCCCGCGCTGGCCGGTTTCCAGGAAATGGCGGGGAAATCGCTGGCGGCGGCGCGCGAAGCGGTGACCGCGCTGGCCACGCGGCTGGCCGAGCCGAGCATGGCGACGTCATGATTTCGCTCGCCTGCCAGGAAAGCCGTGTGTGCGGGCGGCGAGCACCACGACGAACGCGGGCAGCAGGAGCACCAGCACACTCCACGGGAACGCGCGGGGGCCGAAGACGCCGAGCAGGATCCCGCCTGCGACACCGCCGCCCGCCATGGCCGCGTTCCACAGCGTGACGAGCATGGCCTGCGCGAGATCGGCGGCCTCACCACCCGCGGTGCCCACCGCCGTCTGCAGCAACGTCGGGACGCCACCCCAGCCGAGTCCCCACAACGCGGCCGCGACGTAGACGAGCGCGGGACTTCCGGCCAGTACCGCGAAGATCGCGGCCGCCACGGCGACCAGGACGGTGCCGGCGACGAGGAGGGCGCGGAGGTGACGGTCGATCCGCGCGCCCACGACCGCGATGCTCACCATCGACGCGATCCCGAACACCAGCAGCACGACGTCGACGGAGCCGCCCATGCCGAGCCGGTCGAGGAACGTCGCGATGTAGGTGTAGAGGATGTTGTGGGCCAGCACGAAGGCGAGGGTGACGAACAGGACCGGCGCCACCCCGGGAATCGCCAGGGTCCGCAGCACCCGGACGCGGCTGCCGCGGTCCTGCCCGGGGTGGTCCGGGACCGTCACCAGTATCCAGCCGACGAGGACCACCGCCAGCGCCGACATGATCCCGAACGTCACCTGCCAGCCGAGCACCCCGCCGAGGAACGTCCCCGCCGGGATGCCCAGCGAAAGCGCGAGCGGGATCCCGGCCATGACGATCGCGATCGCCTTGCCGCGCAGGTGTTCCGGCGCCAGGCGGCCGGCGTATCCGGCCAGCAGCGCCCAGACCACGCCCGCGGCCACCCCGGCGACGAACCGGGCGGCCATGGTCAGCGGGAAGTTCGCCGAGACGGCGGTGACCGTGTTGGCGACGGCGAAGCCCGCCACCCCGGTCAGCAGTAAGCGCTTACGGCGCCAGCCCGCGGTGGCCGCGGAGAGCGGGATCGCGGTGAGCGCGGTCCCGATCGCGTAGATGGTGACGGCCTGTCCGGTGGCGGACTCGCTGACGTGCAGGCCGGCGCTCATCGCGGGCAGCACGCCCGCGGGCAGTGCCTCGGTCAGGACGGTGACGAAGGCGGCGGTGGTCAGCGCGAGGAGCGCGCCGAGGGGGAGCCGGGTGGCTACATCGTGGGAGATCGATGCGGTGCTTGAGGACATGCACGTATGCTCAAACCCTCACATAAATGTGAAGGTCAACTCGCCTGGGGTGAGGTCGAGCACATGCGCATCGGAGAGCTTTCGGAGCGGACCGGCACGTCCCGCCGTCTGCTCCGGTACTACGAGGAACAGGGGCTGATCGTCTCGCAGCGTTGCGAGAACGGCTACCGTTCCTACGACGAGTCCACTGTGGACCGTGTCATGCAGGTGCGGGGGCTGCTCGACGCGGGGTTGCCCACCAGGATCATCAAACAGATCCTGCCGTGTCTCGACAAGCCCCGCGTCATCCACTTCCGCGACGCGACCCCGGAGATGCTCGCCACGCTGGAACACGAGCGTGACCGCATGACCGAGCGCGCGAACTTCCTGCTGCGCAACCGGGACGCGATTTCCGAGTACCTCGAGGCGGTGCGCGCGGGCGTCAGGGATTGATGGCGAGGAACAGGAACGCCGCCATCAGCACCAGATGCACCCCGCCCTGCAGCCGGGTCGCCCGGCCCGGCACCACCGTCAGCACGCTGACCAGGACCGTGAGCGCGAGCAGCACCATGTGGGTCGGTTCGAGGCCCAGCTCCAGCGGCCCCTTCAGCCAGACCGACGCGAGCGCGATCGCCGGGATGGTCAGCCCGATGCTCGCCATGGCCGAGCCGTAGCCCAGGTTGAGGCTGATCTGCACTCGCTCCCGCAGCGCCGCCCGTGACGCGGCGAGGGTTTCCGGGAGCAGCACGAGCATCGCGATCACCACACCGACGAAGGACGGCGGGAAGCCGGCGGCCCGCACCCCGGCCTCGATGGCGGGGGACTCGACCTTCGCCAGGCCGACGACGGCGACCAGCGCGATCAAGAGCAGAACGAGGCTGGTCAGGGCGGCTTTCTTGCTCGGCGGCGAAGCGTGTTCCTCCTCTTCGACCACGCCCTCCTCGGTGACCGGGAGGAAGAAATCGCGATGACGCACCGTCTGGGTGAACACGAACATCGCGTACAGCGCCAGCGAGGCCAGCGCGGCGAACGTGAGCTGGGCCGGGGAGAACTCGGGCCCGGGGTGGCTGGTGGTGAACGTCGGCAGCACCATGCTCAGGGTGGCCAGTGTCGCCACGGTCGCCAGCGCGGCGCCGGTGCCCTCGGAGTTGAACAGCGTGACGCCGTAGCGCAGCGCGCCCAGCAGCAGCGAGATGCCGACGATGCCGTTCGCGGTGATCATCACGGCGGCGAACACCGTGTCCCGCGCCAGCGTGGCGGCGTCGGGCCCGCCGGAGAGCATCAGCGTGACGATCAGCGCGACCTCGATGATCGTCACCGCGACCGCCAGCACGAGTGACCCGAGCGGTTCACCCACCCGGTGCGCGACGACCTCGGCGTGGTGCACGGCGGCGAGCACCGTGGCGCCGAGGACGAGGGCGACGAGGACGACCAGCACGACGCCGAGGTCGTGGCCCCAGGACACGGCCAGCACGACGAGGGCGAGCACCGGGACGATGGCTGTCCAGGACAGCAGCGGTGAACGATTCTTCGCGATCACCGCCTCACCCTGACACAAACCGGCCGTCCGCACCCTTCGGCGCGGACGGCCGGGTGGCCATGACCACTCACGCGCCGACGGGCTGCTCCTCGACGATCGCGGTGCCCGCGGTACGGACGCGGCCTGCCACGAACAGCATCGCGAGCAGGCCGAGTACCGCCACCGCGGCGAAGAACCAGAAACCCCACGGATAGGCGATTCCGGCGGTGACCAGCGCGCCGGTGACGAACGGGCCGAGGATCGAGCCGAGCCTGCCGATCGCGGAGGTCAGCCCGAGCGCCGTCCCGCGCGCGTTGGCGGGGAAGGTCTTCGCCACGTACCCGAAGATCAGCACCTGGGCGGAGAACACGAACACCCCGGTCAGCAGCACGACCAGGTTGAGCAGCAGGCTGCTGCCGATGCGCATGCTGAGCGCGGCCAGCAACAGCGCTCCCGCGCCGAACCAGAGGACCGCGACCGGCTTGATGCCGAAGCGGTCGGCGACGGCACCCGCCACGAGCAGGCCGAGGACACCGCCGGCGTTGAGCACCAGCAGCAGGGTGACCGACGTCGAGATCGGGTAGCCCGCGGTGCGCATCAGCTGCGGCAGCCAGGTGTTGAGGCCGTAGACCAGCAGCAGGCCCATGAACGAGCCGGTCCAGACCAGCAGGCTGGTGCGGCGGTACCGGGCGCCGAGCAGATCGCGCAGGCCGATCTTCTCGGCGGCGGGCTCCTGTTTGGCGGCGAGGAACGCGGCGGACTCCGGCAGCTTCCACCACATCACCGGCACCACGAGCAGGCCGACGGTACCGCCGCCGTAGAACAGCAGGTGCCAGTTGTCCGTGCCCGCCGAAAGCGCGAGCACCGAGGTGAGGACCGCGCCGACGTGGTAGCCGGTCATGGTCACCGTGCTCGCGCTGGCGCGGCGGTGCTCCGGCAGGTGCTCCGACATCGTGGTCAGCGCGACCGGCATGCACGCGCCGAGGCCGAGGCCCGCGACGAACCGGAGCACGGCGAACACCGCGACACTCGGCGCGAGCGGCGTCACCAGGGTGAACACCGAGAACAGCAGGACCGAGCCGATCAGCATCCCGCGCCTGCCGAACCGGTCGGTGATCGGGCCGACGCAGGCGGCGCCGACCGCGACCCCGATCAGCGAGACCGTGGCGACCAGGGTCGCCCCGGCCGCGGTGAAGCCGAGGTGATGGGTCTTCAGCAGGGTCGGGATCGTCGCGCCGAGCGCGACCAGGTCGTAGCCCTCGAGCAGGACCGTCAGCCAGCAGAGCACCGCCGTCCATACCGATCGGCGGGGTGACGTCGTCATTGCCGTGCTCCTTGCACAGTTCATGAAACAGGGGCTTTTCAGAAGGGGTAGCCGGCGATGTCGGACCGGACGGTGAGCCACTGGGTTTCGGTGAACGCCTCGATGTTCGCTTGCGCGCCACCGAAGCGGGAGCCGTTGCCCGAGTCCTTCCAGCCGCCGAAGGGTGCCGTCGGCTCGTCCCCGACGGTCTGCTCGTTGATGTGCACCTTGCCCGAGTGCACCAGATCGGCCAGCTTCATCGCGGTGCCGACATCGCCGAGGATGCCGACCGACAGCCCGTATTCGGAGTCGTTGACGATCCGGGCCGCTTCGTCGAGGTCGCGGTAGGCGATCACCGGGGCGACCGGGCCGAAGATTTCCTCGCGCCAGGCGGGGTTTTCCGCGTCGAGTCCACTGAGGACGGTCGGAGCGTAGAACGGCCCGTCGGCCTTGCCGCCCGCTTCGACCTTCGCCCCGGCTGCGACGGCGTCGGTCACGACGCGGTCGATGTGCGCGAGCTGCTTGTCGTCGATGATCGGGCCGAGCGCGACATCCCCGGCCGCGGGGTCGCCGACCGGCAGTGCGCGGGCCTTCTCCGCCAGCGCCGCCACGTATTCGTCCACAAGGGACTCGTGCACCAGATGACGTCCGGTGGTCATGCAGATCTGGCCCTGGTGCAGGAACGAACCGAACGCCCCGGCGGAGGCGGCCGCGGCGACGTCGGCGCCGGGCAGCACCACGAGGGCGTTGTTCCCGCCCAGCTCCAGGTGGACGCGCTTGAGTGCGCGCGCGGCGGCTTCGCCGACCTTGCGGCCCGCCGCGGTGGAGCCGGTGAACGAGACCACCGAGACCTCGGGCGCGTCGACCACCGCGGCGCCGACGGCGGCGTCACCGGGCAGCAACTGCAGGAGACCCGCCGGAAGACCGGCCTCCTCGAACACGCGGACCAGCGTCACGCCGCCGGAAACGGCGGTGCGCAGATCCGGCTTGAGCAGCACCGCGTTGCCGAGCGCCAGCGCGGGCGCCACCGAGCGGATGGACAGGATCAGCGGGAAGTTGAACGGCGCGATCACCGAGACGACGCCGACCGGCAGCCGTCGCGCGAACGACCAGCGCGGCTCGGACGTGCTGAGCACCTCGCCGCGCGGGTGGGTCGGCAGCGCGGCCGCCTCGAAGCAGATCCCGGCCGCCATCTCGGTTTCGATCGCGGCCTTGGCACGCACCGAGCCTGCCTCGCGGACGAGCCAGTCCTGGACCTCGTCAGCGTGCTTTTCCCATAGCTCTCCGGCTTTGCGTAGCACGGCGGCCCGTTCGGTGGGCTTCTTCGCCGCCCATTCCTTCTGCGCTTCGGCGGCACGGGCCGCCGCGCGGGCGACGTCGTCCGGCGTCGCGTTGCCGACCGCGGCGAGCTGCTTGCCGGTGGCGCGTTCGGTCACCGGGTAGGTGCCGCCGGAACCGGCGGTCCAGCCGTCGAGGTAGAGCTTTTCCCGCCAGATCGCGGTGTCGAGCAAGGTCATGATCACTCCGGTGTGGTCAGTTGCGTGTCGACCTGGATCAGCCTCGGACCGTCCGAAGTGGACTTCAGCTGAGCGTGCAGGTCGTCGAGTTCGGTGACCGAGGTGGCGGGAACGCCGTAGCCCTCGGCGATACGGGTGAAGTCGAGCCCGGGGATCTCGGTGCCCGGGACGTTCTCGGTGCCCAGCAGCGTGCCGAACCACTGCAGCGCGCCATAGGCGCCGTTGCGCAGGATCACGAACGTGACCGGCACGCGGTAGTGGGCCGCGGTCCACAGCGCGGTGATGCCGTAGTTCGCGGAGCCGTCGCCGATCACGCCGACGACCGGGCGATCGGGGCGGCCCATCGCCATCCCGACCGCGGCGGGCAGGCCGAAGCCGAGCCCGCCGGACGCGGGGAAGAAGTACGAGCTCTCGTGGCGCAGATCCATCTGCCGCCACCACGCCGAGTTGGTCGAAGTGGACTCGACGACGTAGGTGGTGTCGGCGGGTTGCGTGTCGCGCAGCGCCGCGAAGACCTGCTCGGGGTGCAGCGCGCCCTTGGCCGTCGCGGGCTCCGGGTTCGGGACGAAGCGCTCAGCGGCGTCCGCGGCGCGGGACTCGATCCGGGCCAGCAACGCTTCGAGCACCACGCCGGGATCGGCGACGAGCGCCTCGCCCATCGGCGCGCGCGCCGCCGCGCCGGCGTCATCGGTGACCTGCACCAGCTTGCTGCCTTCCGGCAGATACCGGCCAGGGACGTACTGGTGGTAGCGGAACACTGGCGCGCCGAGCACCAGGATCAGATCGTGCCCGGCCAGCGCGGTGGAGATCGAGGCGATCCCGGCGGGGAGGACGCCGCGGAAGAGCCGGTGCCGGTTCGGGAAAGGCAGCCGGAACGGCGAGGGCGCCACCCAGGCCGGCAGCTCGAGGTGCTCGGCGAGCGCGACCGCGCGGTCGAACAGCCCCGCGGTGTCGATGTCGCCGCCGAGGACGAGAGCCGGGTTGCGGGCGGCCCTGACCTGCTCGACCAGGTCGTTCAGCTGGTCTTCGCTCGGGGTGAGACCACGCCGGACCTCGCGGTCCAGGGTCGCGGCGGCGTTCGCGTCGAGCTCGGCCGACCAGTCGTCGTAGGGCACGGAGAGGTAGGTCGGGCAGCGCCGCAACTCGGCCTCGAACACCGCCTGCGCCAGCGAGCGCGGCACGTCGGCGGCGCAGCTGGGCTCGCCGGCCCAGCCCGCCAGCGGGCGCATCAGCTGCGTGGCGTCGACGTTGGAGAGCATGGCCTCCATGCCCATCGCGGGCCGGACCTGCTGGCCCGCGGTCAGCACCAGCGGGGAGCGGGAGTAGACCGCGTTGGTCAGCGCGCCCATCGCGTTGCCGGAACCGGCGGCGGCATGCAGGTTGACCAGCACGGGCCTGCCGGTCGCCTGGGCGTAACCGTCGGCCATCCCGACGACCACGCCTTCGTGGAGGCCGAGCACGTAGCGGAACGAATCGGGCAGTTCGGCGAGGAACGGGAGCTCGTTGGAGCCGGGGTTGCCGAAGATCGTGGTCAGGCCACGGCGTTCCAGGAACTCGTGGGCGATCCGGCGGGCGGTGGGCATGGGGCTGGGTCCTCCTCGGGGATGTGGGACAGAACCTAGGGCTCGTCCGTGACTGTGTTCCAATAAATGTTGCCGACCTTCGATATCGACGGGATCTATGATGCGGGACTTCGACCTGAACCTCGTGCGCACGTTCGTGCTGCTGTACGAGACCCGCAGCGTCACCGCGACCGCGGAGTCGATGCACCTCACCCAGCCGACGATCAGTTACAGCCTGCAGAAACTCCGGCGCCGCTTCGGCGACGAGCTGTTCCGCCGCACCAGGACCGGCCTGATGCCGACCACCACGGCCCGCGAGCTGTACGAGCCGCTGCACGCCGCGCTCACCGGGATCGAGGCCGCGGTGAGCGGCTCCCGGCACTTCGACCCCGCCACCGCGCACAACGCGTTCACCCTGTGCCTGTCCGACCTCGGCGAGGTGTCGCTGCTTCCTCGGCTGATGGCGGCCCTGCCGGACCAGGCGCCGGGCGTCACCCTGACGGTCCGGCCGCTGGACGTCGTCAACGTCGTCGACCAGCTGGGCCGCGGCGAGATCGACGCGTTCATCGCCACACCCCTGCTGAGTTCGCAGCGCGTGGCGCGGATCCCGCTGTTCACCGAGGGATACTTCGGCATGGTGGCCGAGGACCACCCACGGCTGCGCGGTGGCCGCGTCACCCGGGCCGCGCTCGCCGCCGAACGGCACGTCACGGTGTTCGGCCCGGCCGGGCAGGAAGGGCCGCGCAAGGCGCTGGAGGCGTCCGGCCTGCTCGACCGCGTGGCCCTCGAGGTGACCCGCTTCGCGACGCTGCCTTATCTGGTGCAGCAAGGAGAACTGGTCGCCATCGTCCCCCGCAACGTCGCCGAGGTGTTCGCCGCCGAGCATCGTGTGCGGTTGCTGGAGCTGCCGCTGGACATCGAACCCGCGCAGGTCGCGTTGTATGCCCGGCACGCACACGCACGCAGCCCGGCGCAGCACTGGCTGGTCGGCTTCATGCACGAAGTCCTCGCCGAAATCGCGGAATAGCGACGGCCTTGTTTTCGCGTTGACTGATTATCGTTGCCGGGGCACAATTTGTTGATTCTTGGCGCCCGGTAACGGACAGTCACCGTCGACTGTCCGGAATATCTTCTTTGACCGTTCCTGGTGTGGTGTCGGGGAGACTACTGGGTGATTGTGACCGTGTCGGCCTTGAGCTGCCTTCGGTCCTCACCGATCGTAGATGTTGGGAAGTCGTTGTCGGGGAGGAAGTTTCATGTCCGCGCGGATAGATGTGCGTCGTACGGCCGGTGGTCTGCGGCTGCTGGTGCCCGCCTACGGAGTGCCACGCCGGTCGATCCGGCTCAGCTACGCACAGGCGGGTGATCTCATCACCGCGATCCGGGCGGGCCAGGTCCGGTCGGTGGCGGGCGACGTCGCGGTCGCGCCGTTCACCGAACACGCCGAGGACGCCGGGCCGTGCGCGGTGCTGGCCGACGCCTGTGCCGGAACCTACTTGCGGGAACAGGATTTGCGTGCACTCGGCAACGATCTGTGTGCCCATATGCCCGACCGCATGACCCCGCTGCCCTAGGTCCGGCCGGCGGTGTCGCGAACGCTCCGTTCGCGACGATGAACGTCCCCAGCGACGCGTTCGAGACACCGCTCCGGCCGGTCGAGTCCTCGGCGCACGATCTTCTGGCCTGGCCGGGAGATTCTCACCGCGTTGCCAGTGTGGTGAGCCCTGTTTCGCGGCTTAGGTTCTGAGGTGGATGGTGTTGCGTCGTGGTGTGCGGGTCGCGTCGAGCCAGGCGGGTGGGATGAATTCGGGGAGTCCGTCGGTGGTGATGCGGACTTCCCATTCGGAGTGGTGGATGAGCTTGTGGTGGACGGA
>NZ_JBHYIQ010000054.1:57695-66092 GCF_042739895.1 Amycolatopsis sp. NPDC059021 | reverse complement strand
CGGGCGCCGCGCGGCGCGCGGCCCCTGGCCGGCGGCGCGCCCCCCCCCCCCCCCCCCCCGACGCCGCCGCGCGACGACCCCGGCTCGCCGAACGCCCTCAAGGGGGCCTTCACAGCGCTCAGCGCCGTGAAGGCCCCCTTCACGGCGTCACGATCCACAAAGGACACAACCGCCAGTCCGGAAGCCGCGAAGGCGACGGTTCGGTGGGGCGGGGAGCGAGGTCACGGTTTGCCTCCCGCAGCGAAGACCGGCTCCGGAGACGCGGACGCGCGGTCGAGGGTGAGCGCGGCGTCGATCAGGGCCAGGTGGGTGAAGGCCTGCGGGAAGTTGCCGAGTTGCTCGCCGGTGGGACCGATTTCTTCGGCGTACAGGCCCACGTGATTGGCGAAAGTCAGCATTTTCTCGAACACGAGCCGCGCTTTGTCCACATAGCCGGCACGAGCCAGCGCACTGACGTACCCGAAGGTGCACAACGAAAAGGTGCCCTCGCTCCCGGTCAGGCCGTCGGGGGACATGCCGGGGTCGTAGCGGTGGACGAGGCTGTCGGTGACCAAATCCGCTTCGATGCTTTCGAGCGTGGCCAGCCACCGCGGATCCTGCGGGGCGATGAAGCCGACGTCCGCCATCCGCAGGAGCGACGCGTCGAGGGCATCGGAGCCGTATCGCTGGACGAAGGCCTGGCGCAGCGGGTTCCAGCCGTGTTCCCAGATCTGGTGGTAGATACGGTCGCGGTGTGCCCGCCACAGCTCGACGGCACCAGGGCGCCCCCGTGCCGTCGCGAGGCGGATGCCGCGGTCGAAGGCGACCCAGCTCATCAGCCTGCCGTAGGTGAAATCCGCCTTCCCCTCACGGGTTTCCCAGATTCCCTCCTCCGGCCGGTCCCAGTTCTCGGTCAGCCAGCCGAGCAGTTCGGACAGTGCCTGCCAGCCTTGGTGGCCGACCTCGATTCCCCGGCGGTCGGCCTGGTGGACGGTGTCGAACAGTTCGCCGTAGACGTCGAGCTGGAGCTGGCCGGACGCCGCGTTGCCGATCCGTACCGGGCTCGAACCGCGGTAGCCCGCCCAGTGTGCGAGCGATTCCTCCGTCAGGTCCGACGAGCCGTCCACGCGGTACATGACCTTGATCGGGCCGTCGCCGGGGCCGCTCTGCTGGTAGCGCTCCCCGAGCCAGCGGGCGAAGTCGACGGCTTCCCCGGTGAATCCCAGGGTGAGCAACGAGGACACGGCGAGGGAGGCGTCCCTGATCCAGGTGTAGCGATAGTCCCAGTTCCGCTCGCCCCCGAGCTGTTCGGGTAATCCCGTGGTGGGGGCGGCGACCATCGCGCCGGTCGGCGCGTAGGTCAGGAGTTTGAGGGTGATCGCCGACCGGTCGACCGTCTCGCGCCAGCGTCCACGATAGGCCGACCGCGCCAGCCAGGACCGCCAGAACCGCACCGTGTCCCCGAAGGCCTGCTCGATTTCGGCGACGCGGAACGCGCGCGGCGGGCCGTCGGCGTCCGATTCGAGCACCACGCCGCGGACCTGGCCGGTCTCCAGGGTGACCGAGCCGTAGACGCCGCCTTCGAGGACGTGGATGTGCGCCAGCCGGGCGTCCCCCGGTTCCCGGACGGCGTGCAGGGTCAGGCCGTACTTCCCGCTGTCGAACAGCGCGCCGTCCTCGGTGACGCAGGTGGTGTGCTGGCGGCGGCCGTAGTCGAACCGCGGGACGACGTCCACGGAGAAGGCGACGCGTCCGCGCACGCAGCGCACCATCCGGATCAGGCGGCGGCTGGGTGTGGCGCGCGAGCGCGACGCGGGCGGCATGAAGTCGATGACCTCGCCGGTGCCCGATTCGGTCAGGAACCGGGTGATGAGGATCGCGGTGTCGGGAAAGTACAGCTGCCGGGTGGTGTACGGCTGCCGGACGGGCCGGATCCGGCAGTGCCCGCCGTCGTGGTCCAGCAGCGCGCCGAACACGCTCGGGGAATCGAAACGCGGGCAGCAGAACCAGTCGACGGTGCCGTCGGTGCTCACCAGCGCGGCGGTCTGCAGGTCGCCGATCAGGCCGTGGTCGGCGATCAACGGAGTGTGGTCCACGAGCGAACTCCTTGCCATCCGGGGCATTCCACGGTTTTCCGCCCACAGTGCGGGCTTTCCGCCTGCCGGTCATCACCCTGGCCGGATGGGATCGCGTGCCGCGACCTGCCGGGCGAGGCTCACCCGGCGAAGGTGATGTGCCCGCCGTCCGTGCCGATGTGCGATGGCCGCGGTCGTAAACCCAGTTCGGAAAGGACGGTGACCGTGGAGACGTTGACCATCTGGCTGTTCGACTCGGCCGACGGCGCGGAGCTCGCGGCGGAGCGGGTGAAATCCCTGGCCAGGAACCGGCTCATCACGGTGCACGACGCCGCGATCGTGGCGTGGCGGGAAGGAAAGGACAAACCGAAACTCCGGCAGCTGCACAACCTGGCGGGACGGGGCGCGCTCACCGGCGCGTTCTGGGGAATGCTGTTCGGCCTGATCTTCCTGGTGCCGCTGATCGGCGCGGCGCTCGGTGCCGCCACCGGCGCGCTCGGCGGTTCGTTGTCCGACTACGGCATCGACGACGACCTGATCCGTCAGGTACGGGCGGAGGTCACCGAAGGAACGTCGGCGCTGTTCGTGCTCAGCTCGGGTGCCGTCATCGACAGGGTGCGGGAGGCCTTCGGCGGTGAGGCGAGACCCGAGCTGATCTTCACGAATTTGAGCGAGGAACAGGAAAAGACGCTTCGCGACACCTTCACCACGGAACACGAGACGGAGACGAAATGAACGAGCGATGGGGTGCCGAAGCGGATATCACCGCCCACGAAACCGCCGGACGACGGCCGGGGGATCACCGGACCGTGCCGCCGCGGCGGTCGATGTGGACGGGCTGGCTCGTCTTCGCGAGCGTGCTCATGATCGTTCTCGGCGTGTTCGACGCGATCGCGGGAATCGTGGCCCTGTTCCGGCGCGGGTACTACATCGTGGGTCCCGACTACTCCCTCGTGCTCAGCGTGACCGGCTGGGGCTGGGCGCATCTGGTGGGCGGGGTGGTGGTGGCGATCTCCGGTGCCGCCCTGTTCTCCGGCACCGGGTGGGCGAGGCTCGTCGCGGTGCTGTGCGCCACCGGCACCCTGCTCACACATCTGGTGTTCCTGTCGGCCCATCCCGTGTGGTCGACGATCGTGATCGCCTTGTGCGTCATGGTGATCTGGGCGGTCGTCGTCCACGGCGAGGAAGCCCCTGACGCGCCGTGGTGACGACTTCCGGGACGTCGCGAGCGTTCGTGGTTCTGGTCGGCTTCGCAGCGGTCGTGGTCGGTGTCGCCGGGATCAAGGCCGTTGCCTGGCTGGCCGCGCCGACCCTGCTCGCGGCCGTCGTCGTCATCACGCTCAGCCCCGTGCACGGCTGGCTGCGGCGTCGCGGATTTCCCCGCTGGGTGGCGACGACCGGGCTCGTGGTGTTCGTCTACGGGATCCTGGCGGCGTTCGGCGTCGCGATGATCGTTTCGGTGACCGAGCTGGCGGCGCTGCTCCCGCGGTACGCGGACCGGGCCGCGGGGCTGGCCGCCGAAGTCACCGGAGCACTGGGGCGGCTCGGTATCGGGCCGCCCCAGCTCCGCGACGTCACGAACGCGCTCGACCCGGGCAAGCTCCTGGCATCTCTCGGCTCCGTGCTGTCGGATCTGACCGGGGTGACCACGAGCCTGGTGTTCCTGCTGGGACTGATGCTGTTCCTCAGCACCGAAACCGCCGACACCGACGGCCGGATGGCCGGGATCGCCGGTGACCGGCCCCGGACCGCCGAAGCGTTGCGGGACTTCGCCCGCCGCGTCCGCCGCTATCTGGTGGTGACCACGGTCTTCGGGCTCGTCGTCGCGATCATGGACACCGTCGCGTTGCTGCTGCTCGGCGTGCCGCTGGCGGTGTTGTGGGGCCTGCTTTCCTTCGTGACCAACTACGTCCCGACCGTCGGTTTCCTGCTCGGCCTCGCACCGCCCGCCCTGCTCGCCCTCCTCGACGGGGGCTGGCAGGCGATGCTCGTGGTGATCGCGGTGTACGGCGTGATCAACTTCGTGGTGCAGTCCCTGATCCAGCCCCGTTACGTGGGCAACGCCGTCGGCCTGTCCGCGACGGCCACGTTCGTCGCGCTGGTGTTCTGGGCCTGGGTCCTCGGCCCGCTCGGCACGCTGCTGTCGGTGCCCGCGACCCTGCTGGTCCTGGCCGTGCTGGTCGACGACCCCGGCCGCGGCTGGGTCGTGGCGCTGGTGGGATCGGCCCGCCGCCGGAACGGCCGGGACAGCCGGGACGGTCAGGACGCTCAGAAGAGGATGAGGCCGATGAAGAGCAGGCAGGCGAAGATGTTCATCAGCCAGCCGTGGTCGGTCATCCAGTCCCGGATGGCGGGCATGACGCGCGCCGCCCGCCGCCGGAAGAGGAGATAACCCAGCAACGGCAGCGCGGCGATCAGCACCGTGGCGCCGAGGAATGGGATCGCCGCGGTGAAACCCGCGCCGGCTCGGGCGAGCGTGACGCCGACCGTGCACATGACGAGGACGTCGGAGGGGAAGAACCCGACGAGCAGGAACCCGGTGCGGAACGCCCGTCCCGGCCCCGCCGTCAGCAACGAGCCCAGCCATTTCGGTGGCTCCGCGGTCTTGCGGCCCGCCCAGTTCCGGACCGCCAGCCACAGCAGGAACGCGATGAGGACGTACTCGACGATCGTGGCGACGGAGTTGCCGGAGGCGGAAACCGAGGGATCCGGCGGCAGGAACCCCGCCAGCCAGGTCGTCAACGCCGTCCCCGCAGTGACGGCGACGGCGACGCCCGCGACGAAGGCGAGCGACACCGGCACGGCACGTTCCACTGTGATCAGGATCAACGCCGACATGATCTGCGGCCCGGCCATCATGGTGATCGCCAGCGGAAGCACCGCGAGCCGGCCGTCCGTCATTCCGCACTCCCTGTCCGAGGCGGCCCCCCCCCGCGGAAGCCGCGTCCCGGCCGAGCGCGTTGCCCGCCACCGGGTGCCCGACGATGACGGACAACGCTCGCCCGACGGCGGGACCGTCGAAGTACTCCCGTGATCCGCGATTCAAGAGTGCGTGCCGCGGCGCACGGTTTTCCTCGCCTGTCACGGGTGAATACGTATCGCGTAGTCCGTCACGCACCGCGAGGAATGCGTCCCGTCCGCCACTCTTCGCAACGGGAATTCCGTGCGAACGGTGCCGACTCACCCGCTGGGGAGGAGGTGACCACCGGACAGGGTGAGCAAGATCGGTTCCGTTTCAGCCGTTGCGGGACGGGAAGGGAGACACCAGGTGGGCACTGTGCCACATCGGCGGTCCGGGATCAGGATCGCACTGGCGGGAATCATGGTCGTGTTGCTGCTCTCCGCGCAGCGCGAGCCGCGGCAGTCCGGCTTTCCTTTGGACGCCGTGGTTTCCGGTCTCGCTTTCGCGTTGACCGGCGCATCGAGGACGGTCGCCGTTATCGGGCATCTCATCGCCGCCGCGGCCGCGCAAGGCACCGACCGGTGAACCCCGGGAACGGCTGCGGGGAACCGGCCGTGGTGCCCCCGCCCAAGCTCGCCCCGCCGGCGCCCGCTTGTGCCGTCCTGGACCGGGATCGGCTGTTCGCCGCCTTGGACAAGGCGACCGGCGGCGATGTCTCCAGCGTGACGTTGCTCAACGCGCCGGCGGGATCCGGGAAGACCGTCCTGCTCGACAGCTGGCTCCGCCGAAGATCGCGGTCCCGCGTCCCGGCGGAACACGTGGTGTGGATTTCCCTGGACGCCGACGACAATGACGTGTTTTCGCTGTGGTCGTCGCTTTTCCGGGCCTTGTCCCACAGCGTCTCCACCCGGGACTCGCCACCGCGGGACGCGCCCGTGCACGAATGCGTCGCGGCCTTCATCGACGCGTGCCGCGAACTTGCCCGGCCCGTGCTGCTGATCCTGGACAACGTGCACGAACTTTCCGCCCCGGACGCGATCGAGAGCGTGAACATCCTGCTGCGATATCTGCCGGCCGGGGTACGGGTCGTCCTCGCGACCCGGTTTCCCCCGCCGCTGATCCTGCCCCGGCTCCGGCTCGAGGGGCGGCTGCGGGAAATCACGCCGCACCAGCTGAACTTCACCAAGCGGGAAGCCGAAACCCTGCTGGCGGGCCACGACCTCGCACTCACGGAGACCGAACTCGACGCGGCACTGGAACGGACCGAAGGCTGGGCAGCCGGTCTTCGCTTCCTCGCGCTGTCGGTCACCGCCGCGTCCGACACGGGCCGGACGATCCGGGCCTTCACCGGTGACGACCGCCTGCTCGCCGACTACCTGTCCGAAGAGGTCGTCGGCCCGCAGCCCGCCCACATCCGAGACTTCCTGCTGAGCACTTCGGTGTGCCCCGACGTCACCGGCGAACTGGCCACCCGGCTGACCGGGCAGGAGAACTCCGGGCAGATCCTGGACACCCTCACCCGCACCAACTCGCTGGTCACCCGGCACGGCCGCGACGGCTCCCGGTACCGCTGTCATCCGCTGCTGCGCGACTACCTGCGCGCGGAACTCACGCGACGTCATCCCCGGGCGTATCGCAAGCTCCACCGGTCGGCGGCGGAGTGGTTCACCCATTCCGGCGACGTGCTGACCGCCCTGGAACACGGGATCGCGGCGCGGGACGAGGAACTCATCAGCCGCTACCTTCAGCGGTTCGGGCTGCAGACCGTCCTCAAAGGACACGGCGCGCGCCTGCGCACGCTGCTCGACGCGATGCCCGAGCACGTTCTGGCCCGGCCCCAGGTGGCGCTCGTCGCCGCGGTGACCGCGCTGGACGCGCACGACGTCACGGGCGCGGACCGGTGTCTCGGCAGGGTCGACAACTCGGCCCAGCCGCTGCGTTCCGCGCGGCTGCGGGCCCTGCACGCCGTGACCGCGCTCTACCGGGCAGGCTACGGCGGAAAACTGGACGAGGCGTTCGCCGAACTCGGCGCCACCACCGCGGGCGACACCGGCGACCTGGACCTCGATCTGCTCGCGCTCGTCAACCGCGGCACCGCGGCGCTGTGGCTGGGCGACCTCACGAACGCCGTCGCGGATCTGGAACTCGCGGTGCAGACGGCCACCGTGGAGGAACGCGACGCCGTCCGCCTGCACTGCGAGATCCACCTCGCGGGCCTCGCCGGTGCGAGGGGCGATCTGGCCGAGCTGACCGAACGCACCGGCGCGGCCCGGCAGCTGGCCCGCGCCCGCGGATGGGACGAGACCGAGCGGTGTGCGCTGCTCTACGCGATCCTCGGTGCCGCCGCGTACGAGCGGCTGGACGACGAACGTGCCCGCCGGTTCGCCGGGCGGGCGGACCGCCTGCTGCCCCCGGAGGTCGAGCCCACCACCGAATTGTTCGCGGTGACGCTCAAGGCCGCCGTCGAGTTCGGCGACGCCGAGGATCCGCACGCGATCGTCGAAACACTGCGTGGCCTCGGGAAAAGGCTCGCGGCCGAGACCCTCGCCCCGAGCCTCGTCGCCTACACCGCCCCGATCGAGCAACGCCTGGCACTGCGAGTCGGCGAACCCACCTGGGCCGCGGAGGTGATCGAGCGCCACCGGCACCTGCTCGCCCCCTACGCCGAGCACGCGCTGCTCATCGCGTCTTTGCACGTGCACCGCGGAAAGACCGGTGCCGCGCGACGACGGCTGCAACCCGTCCTCGACGGACAGATCCGTCCCCTCGTGGCGCATACGCTCATCGACGCCTGGCTTCTGGAAGCCCTGCTCGCCGATCAGGCCTGCGAACTCAACCGGGCACACGAGGCGATCAGCAGGGCACTCGACCTCGCCACGGCGCCCCGCGCGCTGCGGCCGTTTCACACCGCCGGACGGCACATCCGCGAACTGCTCGTCCGCGGCTCCGGCCGCTTCGGCCGCGCGGACGAGTTCGCCGACACCGTGCTCCGGATGCTACCCGCCGATTCCGTGGCCCCGGTGGACCCCTTGACCTGCCGCGAACTCGAACTGCTCACCGAACTGCCGTCCATGCGCACCACCGAGCAGATCGCCGACTCGCTGTTCGTCTCCGTCAACACCGTCAAGACGCACCTGCGCGGCATCTACCGCAAACTCGGCGTCAACCACCGCCGCGACGCCGTCGTCGCCGCCCGGCGCCGCGGCCTGCTGTGACTCTGCGCGGCCGGCAGGATTGACGCGTCCGGGACGCTCTGCCGGATGTGTCCTTTGTGGACTTATGTGGGATGAAGGAAGCTTGCGGCGCTGAGCCCGGATCCGCTGGTCAGGGATGGCTGAGGGGATGCGCGGGCGCCTGCTGCCTGTCGGGGGGCCGGCCGGGGGGGGGGGGCACGCCGCCGACCGCGGCGGAGCGGGCCGGGGGGGGGGCGCCCGCGCGGCG
>NZ_JBHYIQ010000054.1:26270-57685 GCF_042739895.1 Amycolatopsis sp. NPDC059021 | reverse complement strand
GGGGACGATCAACGTCCTGAACGGAGCGTTCGCGACATGGGGTGCGACGCCCGGCGCCGCGGTGCCGGTGCCGTGAACGACGCGTTCGCGACGTTCACCGTCGCCAACGGCGCGTTCGGGACATCGTCGCGGAACGGCGGCTTCAGGAGCAGCGCTGTAAAGGACGCCTTCACGGCGTTTCCGATACGCGCGAGCGACGCCGTGAACGAGTTTCCTTGGGGGAGACCGGTTGCACCGAGGGCGTCCCTCGGTGCGGTGGATGCACCCAGGGCGTCCCTCGGTGTGCCGGTCGTCCCGGCGCTTTCCGTCATGAGTGCCCGGCCGGGTGCTGCTCCGCCGGCTCGAAGTCCGCTTCGGAGCGCAGGATTCGCCAGCACAGGTAGAAGCAAAGAGCCAGCGTGGGCGAGCTGAGCAGAGTGCTGGCGACGCCGAGTGCGACGACGTGCCCGGCCAGGTACAGCGGCACCAGTACGGCTACTTCGATGACGAGCTTCACCAGGAATACCGCCGTGCACAGTTGATAGCGCCGCCGTCGCGGCCGGTCCCGCCGCCAGCCGGAGCGGTCACCGCGTGCCGCGCCCACCACCACACCGATCACCGGCCAGCGCACCAGCATGGACACCAGCAGCACCACCCCGGCCGCCGAGGGGAGCAGCAGGCTCGTGAGGTAGAAGTCCACTCCCTGCCCGCTGCTCCCGGCCAGCAGCGCGGACACGCCGACGATGACCAGCCCGACCACCGGCTGCCAGTATTTCCGGTCGGTGCACATCCGGATCACGGCGAACACCACCACCCCGCCGACCGCCACCAGCGCGGAAGCCGCCACCCGGCCGGTCAGCAGGTAGGCGATCAGGAACAGCACGCGGGACACGATGGCTTCGGCGACCGTGCGCCAGCCGCCGACGGCGGCGAACAGGGACAGCGATTTCCTGGTCAGCAAGGTGAAATTCATGCGCTGTGTCCCACGGGGAAGGCGTCCCGGCGCATCGCGTCCTCGTAGGCGCCGATCGCGGGGAGCAGTTCTCGTTCGCCGCGATCCGCTTGGCGCAGGACATCGCGCAGGCGGCGCGCGTCCTGCATCGCGAGGTTTCCGCCGAAGCCGGGGGCCAGGTGGATGGCGTCGCCGAGGAGCGTCACCGGTCCGGCGGGCCAGGGCGGCATCGGCGGGATCGTCCCGATCCGCAGGGACGCCGTGAGTTCCGGCCAGGCCTCGTCGACGATCAGCCGCAGCGCCGCGGGCAGATCCGCCGTCAGTTCCCGGGCGCGGCGCCACGAGCCGGCCGGCGAGCGGGCGGGTTCCCGCGCGGCGGGCAATGCCCACATCACGTAGTCCTCGGCGTCGTCGATCACGGGGGAGCGCAGCGCGGGCAGCCAGCGGTCCCGCGCGGCCGCCGGTGGTTCGGCGAAACGATGCACGCCCAGCGCCATGGTCGTGCCGCGCAGCCGCACGCTCGCGGGACTGTCGCCGATCAGCGCGGGCAGCCCGCCGCGGGCGGCGGCTCGCAGGGGAGTCGCGCCCATCAGCATGTGCCTGCCCGTGTCGGCCACCCGCACGTGCGGCAGATACTGGCGGCGGACCGCCGAACCGATGCCGTCCGCGCCGACCAGCACGTCCGCGGTGTCCCTGCCGCCGTCGGCGAACCGGGCCAGCACGGTGCCGTCGGCTCGCCGGTCGAACCCCAGGAACTCGGTTCCGAACCGCACCGCGTCTTCGAGACCGGACAGCAGCACCGCGCGCAGCAGCCGCCTGCTGACCTGCCTGCCGGGCCGCGCCACCGTGCCGTCGGCCGGACGTGCATCCGCGACCGCTACCTCTCCGTCCACTTCGGACAGAAGCAGGGTCTGTTCCCGCGGGCCGCCCATGGTGGCCTCCGCCATCGCGACGTGCGACGGCGGCAGGCACGCGCGCAGCGCCGCCATGCCCCGGTCGTCGAAATGCAGGCTGACACCCTGCGGGCGCCCTCGTGCCTTGTCGCGCTCGTACACCACGACGTCGATCCCTGCCTGGCGCAGCCCGTGGGCCAGCGTCAGCCCGCCCAGCCCCGCGCCGATCACGATCACTCGCATCCCCGTCGCCCCATTCTTCATCGCCTGATGAAGTTCACGGTAGCGCGAGTCGGCCCTGAAACTCCACCAGCTGATGAAGAAAGGTCCGGATAGACTCGCCCGGTCATGAGCGAACACAGTCCAGCCGGCCGCCCCGGGCGCTGGCGGTCCGGCGCGGAGAGCAAGCGGCGGATCCTCGAGGCCGCGCGCGCGTTGTTCCGCGCGCACGGCTACGGCGGCACCACGGTGCGCGCGGTCGCCACCGAGGCGGGGGTCGACTCCGCGATGGTGTTCTACTTCTTCGGGACTAAGCAGGGCCTGTTCGCCGCGGCCACCGAGATGTCCGCCGACGTCCCGCCCGCGCTGGAAGCGGTCTTCGACGGTGGCCTCGACGGCATCGGGGATCGCATCGTCCGGACGCTCCTGGAGAGCCTCGACAAGTCCGACCGCACCCCGCTCGTGACGCTCACCCGGTCGGCGCCCACCCACGACCAGTCCGAAACGCTGCTGCGCGAGTTCATCGACCGGGAGGTCACCGGCAGGCTGGCGGCGCTGCTCGACACCCCGGACGCCGCGGTGCGGGCGGGCATGGTGAACGTGCAGCTGCTGGGCCTCACCGTGACGCGCTACGTGCTGCGGCTGGAACCGATCGCCTCCGCGTCCGTGGACGAACTCGTGAGCCGGTTCGGGCCGATCGCGCAGCACTGCCTGACCGGCCCGCGCTGACAGTTCCCGTCCGGCGGATTCTGTGATCCAGGTAACAGGGTGAGAACGCGTCATGGCGTCGTGCTCGCGAGGTCGCGTTGCCGACCAGCCTGGATCCTGAAGAACGCGAGGCGGGATGCCGATGAGCCGGAAACCAGCGAGCCCGGCGGTGGCGGCGGGCCACCGCGTCACCTACGTGCCGGGCAGACCGCGGGACACCTCGCGGCGGCAGCTCTGCCGTCGCGGCGTGGTCGCCGGGACGCCGGTCGCCGACACGCACACCGACGTCACCTGGGTACCCGTGCGGCTCGACGGCCACGCCGACGACACCGAACCCGTGTGGATCCGCGCGGACACGATCATCGACGTGGTGGCGGTGTGATGGCAGGCGAGCGTTCCACCCCGACCCCCATCTTCGACAGCCTGCTCACCGAAACCGGGCTGGACTGGCCCGATCCGGCCAAAAGCGACACCTCCGAGCCCGCGGACGGCGGCGACCCGGCCGGCGCGGCGGGCTGAAGGGGACTTTCCTCTCGTTACATGCGCTGAAAGTCCCCTTCGGCACGTCTTATCGGAGGAAAGTCCCCTTCAGCTCACCCTCGCGGGTGGCTCGGCGCCGAGGTCCTCAAGGGACCGATGGCGCCGTCACTGCGCTGGCCGGGGGCGTGCCGAGGGGATCCCTGGGTGCGTTGGGTGCACCAGGGGCGTCCCTCGGTGCGGTGGATGCGCCGAGGGCGTCCCTCGGTGCGTGTCCCGCGATGGTGCGACCGCGCGCGGGCGGGGCCGCGAAGGTCAGTGCTCCACGGGCTTGACGGGTTGCCGCAGGATCGTCTTGAGCTTGGCGGGGGCAGTCCGGCGTGCGTCGCTGAGGTAGATCTCGTGATGGTCGCCGTTGAAGGTGAGACCGTTGCCGGGCAGGTAGTCGTGGTGGAGGCGGTCCAGGGTGGGAGTTTCGTCGTCGTAGGAGCCGATGTGCAGGATCTGGACACAGGTCCCTTCGGCGAGGGTGTGCGGCCGGAGCTCACCGAGCGCGGCGTTGTCCTTCTTGCGGGCGACGGTGTCGACGGCGGCCTGCACCATGTCCTCGGTGATCCAGTCCGGCCGGCTGATCATCATGGTCCACTCCCAGCTTTCCTTGCGGCGCGCGAGGAACACCGAAGGGTCGTCCGCCCGCCACAGTCCCTCCAGCGGGCCGACCACGAAGTCCCGGCCGAGCGACTTCTTGCTGGCGAACTTGAGCGCATAGGCCACCCCATACAGGGTCTCGACGGCGTGCGCGTACGCGGGCGCGGTGTTCGGATCGCCTCGGCCGTCGACCGCGATGTACCGCAGTTCGGGTACCTCGACGACGCTGAACTCCTTGGACGACGGCGAATAGAGCGCGCGGTGGGCCTTCTTGACGTCGTACTTGTCCATCGCGGTCTCCTTCGCGAACGTGTCCAATGTGGTTTCGGTCCAGCCGAGATCCGCCGCGAGCATGGCCTCGCTGTAGTCGAAGATCGCGGAGGCGGCGGTGGGCAAGGGGGCTTGCCGGGCGCGCGCCGCCCGGACGTCCGCGAGCTGCTTCCGCAACGCTTCCCGGCGCCGGGTCAATCCGGTCACCACGTCGGCGTCCGGTAATCCCGGGCTGTTGGCCATCGCGACCAGGACGCGCGCGTGGATCGGTGTCAGCGTCGCCAGCCCTTCGCGCGTGGCGGCGGCGCACAGGTCGCGGCCCGCCTTCGTGGCGCGGAAGGTGGTGCGCGACTTGCCGCGCGAGGGCGCGCCGGCCGCTTCGATCAGGCCACGCTTGGCCAGTTTGTCGAGCACGTAGTAGATGGAGGAGAAGCCGAGCGCTGTCCACGCGCGTACTCCTCGCTCTTCGATGACCCGTTCCAGCTCGTACCCGTGGCGGGGCTGCTCGACGAGCAACCCGAGCACGGTCAGCTCGCCATCGGTCGGCACGGAGGACATGACGGGTATTCTAGCACTAGAATAGCGGTGCCCGCCACGGCGAAGGGGAACCTCCCGGAAGGCGTGTGACGCGGAACACGTCGTTTCGAGAACCTGTCCGTATCGGCTGTCGTCTAGCCGGGTATGGAGACAGAAGAAGCGCATTCCCGGAAGAGTGTCGCTGATTGGCTGGTGCGCCGGATCCGGGTTTCCGCCGGTGTTCCGTCCTGGCTGATCGTGACCTTTTCCGGAGTGCTCGTTCTGGTGCTCCTCGGTCTTCTTGACCTTGCCTACCGGAGTCGTTTCGGGGATATGCATAGCTTTTACCAAGGCGTCCTCGCCTGGTGGCACGGTCTGGACCCTTATGGACAGTTGCCGGCGACCTACGCGGGCGGGACTCCCGGATTCATTTACCCGCCATTCGCGCTGCTTCCGCTTTCGATGTTCGCGGCGCTGCCGTTTCCGGTCGCCGCGGCGCTTTCCGTGGTTATTTCCGTCGCCTGTCTTGCCTTTACCTGTTTCGCCGTGGTGCGCGGGGTGTGGCCGCAGGGTGGCCGACGCGGTTGCGTGCACGTGACCGCGGTGATCATGCCGCTGGTGCTGCTGCTGGAGCCTGTCCGCAATACGATCGGGCAAGGTCAGGTGAACCTGTGGCTGATGGCCATGGTCGCGGCCGACTGCCTGGTGAAACATCCGAAGTGGCCACGCGGGATGGGGATCGGCGTCGCGGCCGCCATCAAGGTCACGCCCGCCGCGTTCGTGCTGTTCTTCTTGGTGCGTAAGGACTTCCGGGCTTCGGTCACCGCGGCGATCACCGCCCTGGTCATCACCGGGGGCATGTTCGCGCTCATGCCGGCCGAGTCGGCCCGGTTCTGGTTCGGCGGAGTGCTCGCCGGTCCCGCCGGCATCGTCAACCGGGAAAACCAGAGCATCGCGGCCGGGCTGCACCGGCTCGGTCTGCGGGGCGGCTGGGACACCGGCGTGTGGCTGGCACTGGCGGTGCTGGTCCTGGTGGCCGCGGTGGTGATCATGCGCCGGGTGGGCGCCGAAGCCGCTTTGCTCACCAATGGGGCCGCGGCGCTGCTGATCTCGCCGCTGTCCTGGACCGCGCACTGGGTGTGGGTGGCGCCCGCGCTGGTGGTGTTCGCCGCGAATGTCCTGCCCGCGAGCGCGGGACGTCCGCGCCGCGTACGGGACCGAGGCTGCTACGCGATCTTCGCGCTCGCCGTGTTGCTCTTGGCCGGACCGCAGGTCCTGACGCCTGCGGAAGGTCCGTGGACGGGATGGCAGCACGTACTGGTCAATGCCTACCCGTTGGCCACCCTCGCCCTCTTCGCGATGGGCGTCCTCCAGCTGGTCCCTCGGCGTGTCCGCCGACTCGGAACGGCTCCGGCGACGCTCCGAGAGCGCCTGGCAACGCGAGCCGGACGTTTTCCCGAGCCGGTTCGCGTCGCCCGCGCGGCCATCGCGTCACAGCGAGGAGTCGTCAGCCGATCGGCTTTGTCCAAAGTGGAGTAACCGGCGGGGGCCGGGAGGTCATCCCGCGTTCGGCACCGCGGCCAGTGGCCTCGCCCGGACGAGCAGCTCGCGCATCCGCGGCGACGGCTCCACGCCGAGTTCGCGGTGCAGCAGCGACCGATAGCTTTCGTAGGTGAGGAGCGCTTCACTGTAGTTGCCTTCGGCGAGGTGAATTTCCATCAGCAGCCGTTGTGCGCTCTCCCGCAACGGTTCCGTGCGCATCGCCGCCAGCGCGGCCTCCACCGCGTCACCGTGGCGGCCCGTCTCCAGGTCGCGCACGGCCAGTGCTTCCAGCGCGTGCAGACGCAGCTGGCGTAACCGCTCCCGTTCGATGAGGACCCAGTCGTCGTACCAGCCGGGCAACAGCTCCCGCATGTCCCGGAACGCCCGGCCGCGGGTCTCGGTGTCCCTGGCACCCTCCGCCGAGACGAACCGGGCCGTCCTAATGAGTTCGTCGACGTCGACCCGGACCCACTCGTGCAGGCGGAGCGTCTCGCCCTCGGCGGCCACCATGGGGGCGCCGTGCTGGTGCAGCCGCCACAACGCGCTGCGCAGCCGCCCGGACGCCTTCTGCTCGTCGGACTCCGGCCACAGCGTGCCGACGGTTTGTGCTCGTGTCGCCTGCTGCCGCAGTCCCAGGAAGGCCAGCAGCCGCTGCTGTGTCCTGGGAACGGCGAGCCGCCTGCCGCCGCAGTCCAGGACGAACCCGTCCATCAGGGTCAGTCGTACCGTGCATTCCATGTCTCCCCCGCACGAGAACGCCTTCCCGCGAAGCGTCCTCCCGTGCGCGATCAGCATGCGCCGGAACCGGGCGGCGGGTCCCGGCCGAAAGGGCGGCTATGCAGGCACAGGTCGTGTCCGGTTGGGCCGTTCGGCCGTATCGGACAGCCCGGACGCCTCGTCGAAACCTAACCGGCTGGACCTGCGTGCAAGGCTCACGACTTCAGTGCTTCGATGATCAGGTCGCGAGAGTCGCCCTCGCTCAAGGCGCGTTTCGTGGCCAGGTGATGCGCTGAATCCCGGTAGCGGGTGACCGGTGCCTGCTCCGTGAGATAGGCGTCGGCGTAATGATGACCCAAAATGACGAGTGGACGGCGCTTCTCGAACTCGTAGACGGCGAACGGGGCGACGAGCGTAGGGTGCCAGTCATCGGTGGTGGGCGCGACCTGCACGGCGACGCGGTTATCGTCGATGAGGCCGACGAGGTGGCGGAGCTGTTCGTGCAGGACAGCGGCGCCGCAGAAACGGTGATGAAGCGCGGGTTCCCCGAGTAACACAGTGTAGCGGCTCGCGGTGTCGGGTCGGGTCAGGCGCAGCAGCGCCCCTTCGTCGACTTCGTCCGGAGTGAGCATTCCGGCGTCGAGCACTGCCCTGGCGTAGCCGGGGGTTTGCAGCGCGTCGGGCACGGTGGTGGGCGCCCATATGGTGATCGTGGCGGCGGCCTGCTCGCAGTCCAGACGGATATCGGGGTATCCGGGGCCGGGCTCCAGCCAGTTGGGGTCGGCGAGGTGCCGGGCCAACTCGACCAGCCTGCGGTATTCGGCACCGGTGACGCCGAGGTAGCCCAGGACACGGACGACGAATTCGACCTTGGGCCGTCGGGACGCGTGTTCCACAGTGGACACGGTGGCGGGTTCGATGTCCAGGGCCGCGGCGAGCGCACGGACGCCGACTTGGCGCTGGGTGCGGGCGGCCCGGAGGCCGAGCCCGAGCGCGATCGCCGCGGGAGTGGGATGCCGGGGCAACGGTTTTCCATCCATTGTGGACTCGGAGTTGGCGGGTCGAGTGGAATTCGGCCGCTGGTGCGCCAGATCGGCGGGGGAGAGAATCAGCCCGCTGCCGGAGTTGCTGAAAAGCCACCCTTCGGGCTGTCGTGGTTCGGGCATGGGCCTACCTTTCACGCTCGGATTCGTCGTTGCGCTCAGTGGTCGGCCAATCGGCCGACGGTGCTCGGCGCGCGTCGCCTTCGGCCACAGTGGACAAACGGTCGGCAATGGTTCCCAGCCGGCGCACCAGTTTTCGGTACAGAACCATCAGATGAGGCTGGGGGAGTTCACCTGCTCTCCATTCGTCGAGCCAGGTGTCGAGCCATAGGCGGGCCTCGCCGAGCAGATACCTGGTTTCGGAGCGGCGCCGGGCGTGTCGACGGGCCGTGTCGACGGTGGCGCGCATTGCGGCCAGCGTGTTCAAGGCGGCCTCGTCATCCGCCGAGTCAGGCTCGATGCGGGGTGGATGAGCCAGAGTCCAGCGCGCTCGTGCGAGCGTCATTGCGCGAAGCCGTCGTCGCCGCCGGAGACAACCGATCAAGGCGTCCACAACCTCGGCACGGTCGCCTTCACCAGCCGGGGTGCGCCCCGCGTTCCGGGCGAGGGCAGCGCGAGCAGGCCGTCGACCACTTCGGTGAGGGTGCCTTCCCGACGCCAGACGACACCACCGACGCCGTCGCACCGCAGCCCGGCGGCATCGGTGGTGAACCGGACCAGCACCGCGTCCGCGTTGTCGGAACCGGGCCAGGCACGCACACCACGGACCTCGGCCACCCGGCCCTCGTCGTCCAGGTCCGGCAGGAAGGCCCACCCCGCGTCCCGCAGGATGACCAGGCGGCCCAGCTCGGGAAACTCGGCCAGCGCGACGGCCTCTGCGCTTGTCACCATTTCCCCACCTCGCTGTTACGGCGTCGGACAGATCATCGGCCCCTGTTCTCCGGCACTGAGAGGTCGCAACAGTGCCGTTTCGAGCCGTTTGGGGGACATTGCGACCAGATGACGCCCTAACGGGGAAACGAGCTTCTACGGTGATGGTGGAATGCCACTGGAGGCACGATGTCGGAAACGCGTTCACGTTTGGCGCAGCACGTACAAGCCGCTCACTTGGCGCTTCGGGAGTTCTGTCAGGAGTTCCACGACGCCGGACTGGCGATCGGCGAAAACGCGCACGTATCCGAACGGCAGGCGAAGCGGTGGCTCGCGGGCGATGCCGAACTGCCTCGTGCTCAGGCCCGTCGCGTCCTGGAACATTGGTTCGGTGAGCCGATCACGGTCCTGTTCGGCCCGCCGCGCGGTGCCGGCCCGGCCATGGTGAGGACTACCCCGGAGGAACTGCTCATGACCACGGGACGCGAATCCGCCGAGCACGCTTTGCGTTCCGCCGCGTCGCTGGAGCCTGCCGCGCTGGAGGCTTTGCACGCCGAAGTGGCACGCCTGGCACGGGCCTACTACACCGCCGCGCCACTCACGCTGCTTGCCGAATTGGTCCGCCTCCGTGACACTGTTTACGGTCAGATAGAACGCACACACAAACCACGTCAACGAGCCGAGTTGTACATGCTCGCGGGCACGTTGTGTGGGCTGCTGTCCTCGATCGCGTTCGACCTCGGTCACAGGGACTCTGCAGAGGAACTTGCGCGAGCCGCCTACACCTATGGCTCCGTAATAGACCATCCGTCGTTGTGCACCTGGGCGCGAGCACTAACAATGTCGGTTCTGCTTTGGAGCGATCAGTATCGTGAGGTCGTCGCTGTCGCGACGAGGGCTGCAGAACTAGCGCCAGCGGGGACTTCGCGCGGCAGGTTATACGCGGTGCGAGCGCGGGCGCTCGCTCATCTTGGTGCCGCGCGCGAGGCAGCGGAAGACCTTGCCTTGAGCGCGATCGAGCTGGATCGAGCGGGTACCGATGAGCTTATGGATGGCATCGGTGGTGAACTCGGCTTCGACCGGACCCGCCGTGCCCTGTGTGCGGGATCAGCCTATGTGGCGCTTCATGATGGCGATCGCGGGCAGGCTGAGGCCGGAGCTGCTTTGCTGTCTTTCGCCGCGCAGCCGGACGGGTCACGATGGCGCGCGGGGGAACTGGCGGCGAGGGTCGACCTGTCCACCGCGCGTGCTCTCTCCGGTGATCTGGCTGGTGCCGAGCAAGCCTTGGGAGAAGTGCTCGTATTGCCTGCGGAACATCGCACGGAGGCATTGACGCAGCGCCTTGACTATCTCGGACGACTCGTGGGTGCGAAGTACCGCGGCGCGATCGAGGCCGGGCGCATCGGGGACGCTGTAGCGGACTTCACTGCTCACGCGTTGCCGCGGTCTACAGCCACTTTGGAGCTGCCAGCCCCACCCGCACTATCGAGTACCTAGGGATTCTTCGAATTCTTCGATGATTTCCGATTCTTTAGCTGAAGAGATGCCGAGTTCGGCCGCCCGATCGGACGCGACCAGTTTCCGGCCGCTGGCCAACCACGCGGCCGTGTCCTTCACCGTTGTCATGATCGGGCGAGTTGTGAGGCCAGCCTCGCGGGCGCGAGCCGAATCGACTCGCCACGCCCCGGCGTAGGTACGCCAAAGTGGCAACTCAGTCCACTGCCGGAGGTTCTGTTCCAGTAGGAAATCGTCCGGTACCCACACCAGGTCAGTGCCAGCAGGGGCGGGGGCGAATCGGGTACAGGCGGTCAGGAAGTCGCCCATCGTTTCCGTACCAGGCGCAGTCACGTTGAACGCTCCGGCCGGAGCGCGTAGCGCGAAAGCGGCAACATCACGAACGTCGATCGGCTGGATGACACGGTCCGGATGGCCGGGAGCGAGGACCCGGCCGCCTCGACGCATCCTTGCCAGCCACCAAGCGGTCCGGCCGACGTATTCACCCGGCCCCAGGATCACCCCAGGACGTAGCACCACCGAGCGGGACGTCCCGAACGTCTGGAGCACAGCGCGCTCGCACCCGGCTTTGCCGAACCCGTAGGTGGTCGGAGCGGGTTCACCGTCGTAGCCGGGATCGGGCCCCGCGTCCGGTTCGCACTCCAGTACCGCCGACTCCTCGGTCAGCGGCCGCCAAGGCCAGTCCGCGTAGGCCGACACCGACGAGACAACCACGTATCGCTGCGTGACTGGTTCAAGAGCACGTGCCGCTGCCAGCGTCTCTCGTGGTGTGAACGCGAGGTTGTCGACCACCGCGTCGAACGGTCCCGTCTCGGCCAGCCGTACGAGATCTCGCGGGTCCGCGTAGTCACCGTGCACCACCCGCACGCCGTCAGGATCTTGCCCGGATTCGGCGCGGCCTCGCCGGAAGATGGTCACCTCCCATCCGGTCTCCAAGGCGGAGGCGACGACAGCGCGACCCAGGAACCACGAACCGCCGAAGAGCAGCAACCGAGGCATGACCCCATCCTGGCGCATCACATCGTCCGTGTCGATCTCACACCGGGCCGGCTCGCGAAAATCCAGTCTGGACGGTCGGCGCGGATGCTGATAGGTCTTTGCACGTGACCATGGACGCGATCGACCTGCACTGCATCAATTCCTGGGAGGCGTCCTTTCTCCGTGACGAGGTGGGCGGCTATTTCGCCCACGGCGTCGAGTTCGCGCCAGGTGCGACCGTGCTCGACGTCGGCGCCAACATCGGCGTCTTCTCCGCCGCCGTCTACGAGCGGTTGAACGGCGATGTGCGGATCTACGCCTTCGAGCCGCTGCCTCCGCTGTACGCGACGCTCGAACGCAACGCTCGCGAGTTCTTCGACGGACGCCTGACCGCGCTGCCTTACGGGCTGGCTTCCGGCGACGACGAGCTCGATTTCAGCTATTTTCCGGCTGCCACGATCTTTTCGTCGTCCTTGCGGAACCAGGAGAACATCGAGGCCGAGCGGCAGCGGGTCACCGCGAGCATCGTCGAGATGATCCGCCGGGGCGGCTTGGGGCCGGTACCACGCCGCGTGCCCGCTTCCGTCCTGCGCGCTCTCGTCGGCCGCAAGCTGCGGGTGATGCGGCGGCTGGAGACACACCACGTGCGGGTCAGACCACTGTCCTCAGTGCTCGACGAGCAGGGCATCGATCAGGTCGACCTGCTCAAGATCGATGTCGAAGGTGCCGAACTCGACGTACTTCGGGGCATCGAGCAACGACATTGGCCGCTGATCCGGCAGGCTGTGGTCGAAGTCGAAGGCTGGCAGGAGCACCGCGACACCGTCCTCGACATCTTCGCGGCGCACGGCTTCACGGTCCGCGCGGAGCAGGATCCGGTGCAGCGGGCCGCCGACATCGGAATGGTGTTCGCGATCCGCTAGCCCGCACTGCCGGGAGAACTCGTTTACGTCCGTGCTCAGCGACACCGCCTCATCCCAACGTGTCATGGACCAGCGCTGAGCGGGCTGCCACTGTTGACAACCATGCTGCTCTGGATCTACGACGTCCCGAACTGGCTGCTTTTCCTGATCATCGTTTCGGGGACGTTGGCTGTGGGATGGGTCGCGGTGTGCGTGCTCAGGCCGGTCATGGGCAGGCTGTTCGGGGACCGGGACGAGCGCAACACCATGGTCGACCTGGTGCTGACGGGAACCGGGCTGTTCTACGGGCTGTTGCTCGGCCTCATCGCCGCGGCCGCCTACACCACCTTTTCGGAGGCGCAGGCCACCGCGGACAAGGAGGCAAGCACGGTCGCGGCGCTTTACCGGGATGCGTCCGCCTACCCGGAGCCGGTACGCAGCGTGCTCCGGGGACAGCTCGAGGAGTACGTCGACTACGTCATCGACGAGGCCTGGCCCCAGCAACGAAGGGGTCAGGTTCCCACCGGCGGAATCGAAAAGGCCACCGCGATCCTGAACACGCTGGCCACCTTCCAGCCGGCCAATCCGGGGCAAGCGGCTTTCCACAGTGAAACGCTGAGGCAGTACAACAACTTTGTCGAAGCGCGGCGCGCTCGCCTCACCGCGGTGACCGCGGGACTGCCCCCGTCGCTATGGTGGGTGTTGATCATCGGCGCCCTCATCAACCTCGTGCTCATGTCGATGCTCGGCGTCAGACGCCTGCTCGCCCACTTGCTCGTCGCCGGGCTCTTCGCGATCTTCGTGGGAATGATGCTCTTCCTGATCGTCTCGTTGGACAACCCGTTCCTCGGCCACTACAGCGTCGACTCCAGCGGGCTCGAACTTCTGCGCGACACCGTGCTCCGCCGCTAAGCGGTCCGTGCCGAATGCCTCGAGTACGCGGGTCTCCAGAGTCCCGGGAACAGCGGACGCCAGTAGAGGACCGTCCGATACCTCCTCCGGAACGGCGCGCTCATGAGCTTCAGCGAGTCGGCCGCGACGTGCGACGGGTGCACGCCATGAGGCGGTCGAGGGTGCGGCGCCCCATCCGGCTCATGGCCGGGTTGCTGTCGGCGTAGTACCAGACGAGTCCCATCGCCTGCTGGAACGCCCATGCCTTGCCGCGTTCCCATTCCAGATCGTCGCAGCCGAGGTCGTCCCGGAAAGCCCGCCGGGGGCCGTCGTCGAGCAGGTGCCAGGCGCCCACCAGGTCCAGGGCCGGGTCCGCGGGGCCCAGGCCGCCGACGTCGAGGATCCCGGCCAGGCGTCCGCCGGACACCAGGACGTTGCCGGGGATCAGGTCGGTGTGGCACATGACGTCGGCGGTCGCGGCCCGCGGCAGGTCCCGCATCGCGGCCCACATCCGGCGAAGCCGCGGAACGTCCAGGAGGTGCTCGCTGCGCGCGAAACAGGTCCGCATCCAGTCGTCGTGGGTGCGCAGGTCCCCGCCCCGGCCTCGCCCGCCGAAGGTGCGCCCGCGGGTGTCGATCGCGCGTACTCCGGCGACGAATTCGGCGAGGTCGTGTCCAAAAGCGACGGACGCGCCCGGGTCCTGTTCGGCGGCCACGACGCCGGGTAGCCAGGTTTGCACCGACCAGGGGAGGGGGTAGCTGGCGCCGGGTTCGCCCAGCGCCAGTGGCTCGGGTGTCGGGAACCGCGTGCGGCCCGCCAGTTCGCGGGCCGCTGCCGCCTCTGCCTCCAGCGAGGCCCGAACCGCGCCGATTTCCTTGGCCTGTAATGGAAATCTGGCCGCGATCCGGTCGCCGATCCGGAAGATGGCGTTGACCGTCCCCACGGAGTCGACCGCCGTGATCGGGAGGTTCCGCCACTCGGGGAACTGCTCGTCGACCAGCGAACGCACCGTCTCCGGCGACACGGACAGCTGATGAGTGTGCATCTCCACAGCGACAGCGTGGTGCTTCCCGATCATCGGCCGCAAACGATTTTGTCTCACTCGCCGTGCTTCACCGCGGCGACGCGGCGAGGTCTCCGGCACTGTCGATTACCTTGCCCGGGAATCGATCCGCCGGAGACCTCGCTCGGTCGGTCAGCGAAACGTCATTGCCGGATCACGGCTCAGTAGAGGCTGCATCCGGACGGCACGCCATCCAGCCAGCCCTGGTCGACAATGCGAATCTTCGACCAGTCGAAATGGTACTTGTCGAAGGTGGCCGGGCTGCTGATCCACATCTTGAGGCCGTTGCTGATCAGGAAGGTGGCGTCGGTGTTGGGACCCTTCCCCAGTGCGGCGCCGTCGGACAGATCGCCGCCACGTGGAATGTTGTTCACATTGGTTGTCGCTATTCCGTTCCAGTCGGCGAAAATGTTGTCATAGGTGGCCGGGCCCGGGATCCATCTTCGCGTACCGCACAACACCAGGTATACCGCCGGATCGTCGGCCGCCTTGACCCGGTACCCGTCCCATCCCGACTGAACTCCAGGCGACGAGTGGCCCGAAGGTGTTACGGCCTGCGCGGGTCCGGCGGACAGAGTGATCGCGCCGAGTAGCGTCAAGGCGAGCGCGCCGAAACGAACTCGCCGAGCAAATGTGAGCATGTTACCCCTTGAGTCATCTTCCCCGAGATCGAAATTGATCCGAATGGTCCAGACGTGTGCCCCTGAATGAACTCGAGGGCGCTCCGCGAAGACCTGCCTTAGACGCTAGCGCCAGATCGGCCCCCGGCCTTGTAAAAATGCGAAGCACGGGTGCTGGCTGTGTGAAGATCGTTGTGGGAGCCTGCGAGGACGGGTTTTGCCGGGGATCGTGTGGGTGGTTGATACCAGGGGGCGGGGAGTCGATGCGGGACCGGGGAACCGTCATGGCCGCTTACCGGACACAGATCGGGCCTCGTGAGGTGGTGTGGGGGACACCGCCTGCGGCGTTGCGGGACATGGTCGCCGGATATGCCGGCTACCGGAGTTTCAGTCCGCGTCCGGTCGTGCGCCGGTTGTTCCCGCGCGGGTTCGTGGTGGTGCTGTTCGACTTCGAGTCGCCGCAGCGCTGGCTGCGCGGCGGACAGCAACCGCTGCCCGGCCTGGCCATCCCGGTGCTCGGCCTGCACGACCGGGTCGTCCGGTTCGCTCAGGCGGGAAAACACAGCGGCGTCGCGGTGGGGCTGTCCCCGAGAGCCGCGTTCAGGCTGCTGGACGTCGAGATGACCGAACTCGCGAATAGGCGGGGTGATCTGGCCGACCTGCTGGGCCGTCCGGCGCTCGAGGTCGTCGAGCGGCTCGCGGAGGCCGTGGACTGGCCGTCCCGGTTCACCGTCCTGGACCGGTTCCTGCTCGGCGCGCTACGGGGGCTGCCGGGCGAAGACATGGCGGACGCCGCCTGGCAACGCCTCCAGCGAGCCGACGGCGCGATCTCCATCACCACCCTGGCCGACGAGCTCTGCGTCAGTACCCGCACCCTGGAGCTTCGCTTCCGGACGCGGATCGGGGTGTCCCCGAAGAACGCGGCACGGATCCTGCGCTTCCAGCACGCCGTGCGCCTGCTCGATCGGGACCTCCCGGGCGGGCTGTCCTCGATCGCGCATGAGTGTGGGTACACGGATCACGCACATTTCGCCAAAGAGGTCCGGGCGATGGCCGGATGCACGCCTACTCAGCTGCGCGCCACGCTCCGGCAGCGTTGAAGGAAGACGCCTCGTCGAGACGCCGGTCATGCGCGGCGAGCTCGACCACTCTTCCAGGGACAGCGAAAAGCCCTGGCAGTCCGAGGAATGCCAGGGCTTTTCGCACGAGTGAAACGCCTAAGCGGTCGGCGGCTGGTAGACCTTGGTGAGCTTTCCGGCCGCGGTGCGATCGAGCAGCCACAGGGTCCGCCGGTGCCCGCGCGCGCCGGCCACCGGGAGCTGGACCTCGCCCGCTCCGGCGAGGGCCAGCGCCACCGCGTCGGCCTTCGCCTCGCCCGCGGTCATCAGCCACACGTCGCGCGAGCGGCGGATGGCGGGCAGGGTCAGCGAAACCCGGGTCGGCGGCGGCTTGGGGCAGTTCCGGACCGCCACCACCGAGCGCTCGGACTCGTGGACCGCGGGCGACTCCGGGAACACCGACGCGGTGTGCCCCTCACCGCCCAGGCCCAGCAGCATGATGTCGAACGACGGGACGTCGCCGTGGTCCTCCGGGCCCGCGTTGGCCGCGAGCACCTCGGCGTAGGCGGCGGCAGCACTGTCCACGTCATCACCGAATTCGCCGTCCGACGCCACCATCGCGTGCACCCGCTTCGGGTCGAGCGGGACGTGGTCGAGCAGGGCCTCGCGAGCCTGCTTCTCGTTCCGCTCGTCCGAATCCGCCGGGACGAACCGCTCGTCGCCCCAGTAGACGTCCAGGCGCGACCAGTCGATCGCGTCCCTGGCCGCCGAGTTCCGCAATTCCTTCAGCACCGCGATGCCGGTCCCGCCGCCGGTGAGCACCACCGACGCGGACCCCTTGGCCGCCTGGACATCCACGAGCCGCGTGACGAGCCTGGCCGCCGCGGCGGCGGCGAGCAGATCGGCGTTGGCGTAGACGACGACCTCGGTCTTGCTCATGCGGTCGCCTCGCTCCGCGAGACAGTGTTCGATTCCTTTTGGCGCATGATTTCCATGATTCGCTCGCAAGCGTCGCTCATGAACCGGCCTTCCCCGCCGTCGCCTTCTTCTTCGCCGCGGTGGACGCGGCGGGCTTCGCGGCCGCTTTGCCGCTCGTCCCCGCCGAGAACTTGCCGAGGCCCTTCAGCGCGGCCTCGTACACCTCGTCGGTGTCGAGCCTGCGCAGCTCCTCGACCAGGCAGTCCGGCGTGTCCCGCCGCTGCAGCGAGATCCGCCGCGTCGGCTGGCCCGGCTGGGTCAGCGTGCCCGTGCGGCCGTCCGGGCGGTGCAGCACCACCGCGCCCGAGCGGCGTTCCAGCGACACCGAGATGATGCCCTGCGCGCTGGAGCTCTTGACCCGCTTCACCGGCACCTTGAGGTACTCGGCGAGCCAGCCCGCGAGCAATTCCGTCGACGGTGAGTCCGCCTCGCCGGTCACCGTGGCACCGGTGACCTTTTCGTACGGCGGAAGGTCCAAAGCGGACACCAGCTGGGCACGCCAGCGGGTGAGCCTGGTCCATGCCAGGTCCGTGTCACCATCCACATAGGACTTCGCGCGGGTGGTGAGCGCGCGGACCGGGTTCTTCTCCGCCGCCGAGTCGGTGATCCGGCGCTGCGCCAGCTCGCCGAGCGGATCCTTGGCGGGCGACTTCGGGCCGGCGCCCGGCCACCAGGTCACGATCGGCGCGTCCGGCAGCAGCAACGGAACCACCGCGCTCTGCCCCTGCGAGGCCAGCGGCCCGTAGAGGCGCAGCACGATGACCTCGCTGGCACCGGCGTCCCCGCCGACCCGGATCTGGCCGTCGATCCGCGGGGCCGCCGTGCGCGCGCCCTTGGCCACCACGATCACCCGCGACGGGTGCTCGCGGCTGGCCTCGTTCGCCGCCTCGATGGCCTCTTCCAGCTTGTCGTCGTCGTCCGCGACGATCACCAGCGTCAGCACGCGGCCGAGCGCGACCTGGCCGCCGCGTTCCCGGATCTCGACGATCTTCTTGTTCAGCTGCGACGTCGTGGTGGACGGCAAATCGACAATCACGGTCGCCTCCAGTTCCGGCCGGTGCGCTCCATCATCTGGTCGGCCGAAGGCGGACCCCACGTCCCCGGCGGATACTGCTCCGGCGCCGTCCCCTGCTTCGCCCAGTGGTTGATGATCGGGTCGAGGATCTCCCAGGAGAGCTCGACCTCTTCGTTCACCGGGAACAGCGAAGGCTCGCCGAGCAGCACGTCGAGGATCAGCCGCTCGTAGGCCTCGGGCGAGGACTCGGTGAACGCGTGCCCGTACCCGAAGTCCATCGTGACGTCGCGGACCTCCATCGTGGTCCCCGGCACCTTCGACCCGAACCGCAGCGTGATGCCCTCGTCCGGCTGCACCCGGATCACCAGCGCGTTCTGCCCCAGTTCCTCGGTCGAGGTCGAATCGAACGGCAGATGCGGCGCCCGCTTGAACACCACGGCGATCTCGGTGACGCGGCGGCCGAGCCGCTTGCCGGTGCGCAGGTAGAACGGAACCCCCGCCCAGCGGCGGTTCTTCACTTCCAGCGTCACCGCGGCGTAGGTCTCGGTCGTCGAATCCTTCGCGAAACCGGCCTCCTGCAACAGGCCCGGCACCTTCGTGCCGCCCTGCCAGCCCCCGGCGTACTGCCCGCGCGCGGTGGTCTGGTCGAACGGGCCGACCGGCTCGGTCGCGGACAGCACCTTGATCTTCTCCGACCGCAGCGCCCTCGGCTCGAACGACAGCGGCTCCTCCATCGCGGTGAAGGCGAGCAACTGCAGCAGGTGGTTCTGGATGACGTCGCGCGCGGCGCCGATGCCGTCGTAGTACCCCGCGCGGCCGCCGAGGCCGATGTCCTCGGCCATGGTGATCTGCACGTGGTCGACGTAGTTCGCGTTCCAGATCGGCTCGAACAGTTGATTCGCGAACCGCAGCGCCAGGATGTTCTGCACCGTCTCCTTGCCGAGGTAGTGGTCGATGCGGAACACCGACTCCTCGGGGAAGACGTCGTTCACGATCCCGTTGAGCTCCCTGGCGCTCTTCAGGTCGTGCCCGAACGGCTTCTCGATGACCACGCGGCGCCAGGTGTCGGCGTCGGCGTTGGCCAGCCCGGACCGGGCCAGCTGCTTGGTGACCACCGGGAACGCGCTCGGCGGGATCGACAGGTAGAACGCGGTGTTGCCGCCGGTGCCGCGTTCGGCGTCGAGCTCACGGACCGTCTCGGCGAGCCGGTCGAAGGCGTTGTCGTCGTCGAACGTGCCCTGCACGAACCGGATGCCTTCGGCGAGCCGGTTCCACACCGACTCGCGGAAGGGCGTCCGCGCGTGCTCCCGCACCGAATCGTGCACCAGCTCGCCGAAGTCCTGGTGCTCCCAGTCCCGCCGGGCGAACCCGACGAGGGAGAACCCGGCGGGCAGCAGGCCGCGGTGGGCCAGGTCGTAGATCGCGGGCATCAGCTTCTTGCGGGCCAGGTCGCCGGTGACGCCGAAGATCACCAGGCTGGACGGCCCGGCGATCCGGGGGAGCCGCTTGTCCCTCGGATCGCGCAGCGGGTTCTTCCAGTTCACTCCCCGGCCTCCTGTACCGCCCGGACCAGTTCGGCAAGGCCCGCGGCGCGGTCGGTCAGATGCAGGCGCAGCACCGGGCGGCCGTGCTCGGCGAGCACCTGCCCGTCACCGAGCGCCTGCGCGTGCTGCAGCTGCCCCAGCGTGTAGGGCCGCTCCGGCACCGCCAGGTCCTCGGCGACCGCGCCGGTGATCTGCAGGAACACGCCGTTCTGGTGCCCGCCCTTGTGGTACTGGCCGGTCGAGTGCAGGAACCGGGGGCCCCAGCCGAACGTCGTCTGCAGCCCTGTGCGCTTGGCGACCTCGGGCCGCAGCAACGCCGTCGACGCGTCGTCGAGGCGGTCCAGGTAGGCCTGCACCGCGACGTAGCCGGCCTCCGGCGCCGAAGCGAAGAACGCGCGGAGCACTTCGCCCAGCTTTCCTTCGGTGGCAACACCTTCCGAGCCGAAGATCTCCACCGCGCCGTCCACATTGGACGCCGTCTCACCGCCGGACAGCTTCGCCGGGTCGTCCAGCAGCGCACGCGCCGCCTTCTTCGCCGCCTCGACGTCGGGCTGGTCGAACGGGTTGATCCCGATCAGCCGTCCCGCGAGCGCGGTGGCGAACTCCCACAGCAGGAACTGCCCGCCCAGCGGGCCCGAGGTGGCGACCTTCGCGGCGCCCGCGGCCGGGCCGACCGCCACCGGGGTGGCGTCGGACTTCGCGTCGGCGAAGCCGGGGGCTTCGACGTTCTCGACCGCGACCGGCAGCAGCCCGGTGCCGAGCTTGCCGGTCGACTCCGCGATCAGCTGCTCGGCCCAGTCCGGGAAACCGTTGATCCCGGAACCGGTGTCGGCCAGCACGACCTTCTCGGCGCCGGCCGCGTGCGCGGCGGCCCAGGCGGCGGCGAGCCGGATCGCCGGGTTGTCCGCCGAGTCCGACGCGAGCTGCTCGGCCGCCGCGGCGGCCTGGTCGAGCAGCCGCGCGACGTCCACCCCGGCCAGCCCGGCGGGCACCAGCCCGAACGCGGTGAGCGCCGAGTAGCGGCCGCCGACGTGCGGGTCGGCGAGGAAGGTCTTGCGGTAACCCTCCTTTTCGGACAGTTCGGCCAGCGGCGAGCCCGGGTCGGTGACGACCACGATCCGCCGCGCCGCGTCGATCCCCGCCTCGGCGAAGGCTTTCGCGAAGATCCGCCGGTGGCTGTCGGTCTCCACGGTGCCGCCGGACTTCGACGACACCACGATGACCGTGCGCTGCAGATCCCCGGCGAGCGCGTCGGCGACCTGGCCCGGGTCCGTGGTGTCGAGCACCGTCAGCGCGACGCCTTCGGTCGCGGTGATCACCTCGGGGGCGAGCGAGGAGCCGCCCATCCCGGCGAGGACCACCCTGTCGACACCCTCGGACCGCAGCTCGGCGAGCAGTGTCTCGATCTCCCCGATCAGCGGCCGCGACGTCTTGTGCAGCGACGTCCACGACAGCCGGATCGACGCCTCCGGCTCCGCGTCCGCGCCCCACAGGGTCGCGTCCTGTGCGGCGAGCTTCGAGGCGGCCTTGTCCGCCACGAGCTGCTCGACCAGGGGTGCCGCCTTGTCCGCCAGTTCGGCGTCGACGATCTCGACGCCGGTCACATCCCCTGCCATCGTGCTGTTCAGCCCTTCGCCTTGGCCAGCTGTCCGGTGACGGTGTCCAGCAGCTCCTGCCAGGACTTCTCGAACTTCTCCACGCCCTCTTCCTCGAGGACCCGGAAGACGTCCGGGATGTCGATGCCCGCAGCGGAAAGCTTGTCGAACACCTCCTGCGCCTGCGCGCCCTTGCCGGTCACCTTGTCGCCTTCGATCTCGGCGTGGTCGGCGACCGCGTCGAGGGTCTTCTCCGGCATGGTGTTCACCGTGTCGCCCACGACGAGCTGGTCGACGTAGCGAGTGTCCGAATAGGACGGATCCTTGACCCCGGTGGAGGCCCACAGCGGACGCTGCGCGTGGGCGCCCTCGGCGGCCAGCGCCGACCAGCGGTCCGAGGTGAACAGCTTCTCGAACGCGGCGTAGGCGAGCAGCGCGTTGGCGATCGCCGCCTGGCCGCGCAGCGCCTTGGCCTCGTCGGTGCCGATCTTCTCGAGCCGCTTGTCGATCTCGGTGTCCACACGGGACACGAAGAACGAGGCGACCGAGTGGATGCCCTTGAGGTCGTGGCCGTTGGCCTTCGCCTGCTCCAGCCCGGCGAAGAAGGCGTTGATGACCGCCTCGTAGCGCTCGACGGAGAAGATCAGCGTGACGTTGACGCTGATGCCCTCGGCGAGCGTCGCGGTGATCGCGGGCAGGCCCTCTTCGGTGGCCGGGATCTTGATCAGCACGTTCGGCCGGTCCACGGTCTTCCACAGGTCCTTGGCCTCGGCCACCGTCTTCGCGGTGTCCTTGGCCAGGCGCGGGTCGACCTCGATGGACACCCGGCCGTCGACGCCGTTCGTGGCGTTGTAGACGTCGCGGAACAGGTCGGCCGCGTTGCGGACGTCGGTGGTGGTCAGCTCGCGGACCGTGCCGTCCAGGTCGGCGCCGCGGGCGGCGAGGTCACGGACCTGCGCGTCGTAGGCCTCGCCCTTGGACAGCGCGTTGGCGAAGATCGTCGGGTTCGTGGTCACGCCGACGACGTGCTTGTCGCGGATGAGCCCGGCGAGGTTGCCCGAGTCCAGGCGCTCGCGCGAGAGGTCGTCCAGCCAGATGGAAACACCGGCTTCCGACAGTTGCGCGAGCCGATCAGTGGTGCTCATGACTGTTGTTCATCCCCTTCGGAAAAATCAGGCGTTCTTGGCTTTGGCGAGGGAACGGCGGGCCGCGTCGACGACGGCCTCGGCGGTGAAACCGAACTCGCGGAACAGGGTCGCGGCGTCGGCCGAGGCGCCGAAGTGCTCGATCGACACGTTCTCACCGGCGTCGCCGGTGAACCGGATCCACGACTGGGCCACCCCGGCTTCGACCGAAACGCGGGCCTTGACCGACGGCGGGATGACCGCGTCCTTGTAGGACTGCTCCTGCTTGTCGAACCACTCGACACACGGCATCGAGACGACGCTCGCCGGGATGCCCTCGGCCTCCAGGGTTTCGCGGGCCTTGACGGCCAGCTGCACCTCGGAACCGGTCGCGATCAGCACGACCTCCGGGGCGCCGTTGGACGCCTCGGCCAGCACGTAGCCGCCCTTCTTCACACCCTCGGCGTTGGTTCCCTCCAGCACCGGCACGTTCTGCCGGGTCAGCGCGATCCCGGACGGGTGCTCGACGTCTTCGAGCACGGCCTTCCACGCGTAGGCGGTCTCGTTGGCGTCCGCCGGGCGGACGACGTTGAGGCCGGGGATCGCGCGTAGCGCGGAAAGCTGTTCGATCGGCTGGTGCGTCGGGCCGTCCTCGCCGAGGCCGATCGAGTCGTGCGTCCACACGTAGGTGACCGGCAGGCCCATGAGCGCGGCGAGCCGGACCGGCGGGCGCATGTAGTCGGAGAAGATGAGGAACGTCGCGCCGTAGGGCCGCGTGCCGCCGTGCAGCGCGATGCCGTTGAGGATCGAGCCCATCGCGTGCTCGCGGATGCCGAAGTGCAGCGTCCGGCCGTACGGGCTGGTCTTCCACATGTCGGTGCCGGCCTCGGCCGGGCCGAACGAGTCGGCGCCCTTCATCGTGGTGTTGTTGCTCTCCGCCAGGTCCGCGGAGCCGCCCCACAGCTCGGGCAGCGGCTCGGCGAGCGCGTTGAGCACCTCACCGGAGGCCTTGCGGGTCGCGATGCCCTTGGCGTCCGGCTCCCACGACGGCAGCTTCCCGGCGAAGCCCTCGGGCAGCGCGCGGGTGGCGAGCCGGTCGAACAGCGCCTTGCGCTCCGGGTTCGCCGAGGCCCAGACGTCGAACTTCTCCTGCCACGCGGCGCGCGCGGCCTTGCCGCGGTCGAGCGCCTGGCGGGTGTGCGTGATGACCTCGTCGTCGACCTGGAAGTTCCGCTCCGGGTCGAAGCCGAGGATCTTCTTGACCGCCGCGACCTCTTCGGCGCCGAGCGCGGCGCCGTGTGCCTTGCCGGTGTTCATCTTCGTCGGCGCCGGGTAGCCGATGACCGTCTTCAGCGCGATGAACGACGGACGCGCCGTCTCGGCCTTCGCGGCGGCGATGGCGGCCTCGATCGCGACGACGTCCTCGCCGCCCTCGACCGTCTGCACGTGCCAGCCGTAGGCCTCGTACCGCGCGGCGACATCCTCCGAGAGGGCGATGTTCGTGTCGTCCTCGATGGAGATCTTGTTGTCGTCGTAGAAGACGATCAGGTTGCCCAGCTGCTGGCGTCCCGCGATCGACGACGCCTCGGAGGTGACGCCCTCCTCGATGTCGCCGTCGGAGGCGATCACGTAGACGAAGTGGTCGAAAACGCTCTCACCGGGCGCGGTGTCCGGGTCGAACAGGCCGCGCTCGCGGCGGGCGGCCATCGCCATGCCGACCGCGTTGGCCAGGCCCTGGCCGAGCGGGCCGGTGGTGGTCTCGACACCCTTGGTGTGGTGGTACTCCGGGTGACCCGGCGTCAGCGAGCCCCACTTGCGCAGCTGCTTGAGGTCCTCCAGTTCCAGGCCGAAGCCGGCGAGGTACAGCTGGATGTAGAGGGTCAGGCTGGAGTGCCCGGCCGACAGTACGAAGCGGTCGCGCCCGGCCCAGTGCGGGTCCGCGGGGTCGTGGCGCAGCGTGCGCTGGAACAGCGTGTAGGCCAGCGGCGCCAGGCTCATCGCGGTGCCGGGGTGCCCGCTGCCACAGTTCTCCACCGCGTCCGCGGCGAGCACCCGGACGGTGTCCACGGCGCGAGTGTCGGTTTCGGTCCAGTCGGCTGGCACGGCACGCCGGAGGAGGGGGTTGTTCTCGCTGGTGGAGGCGGTTACGGACACTGAGATCGAACTCCTCGTCATGAGGTTGTGCTGGTTTCCGGTACTTCGCTGGTGCCTGGCGTGCTGCCTATCTATCTCAATCGATCCGGAAGAGACGATATTCCTGCTGGCAGCCTCGCGCAGGGCAGGACGCGGGCCCTCGCCGCCAGCCTAGTGGTTCGCCTCCGGCGGGACCCGCGATCACCCACGGGAACCAGCACGTCTAACATCGTTCGAGGGTTCAACCAGGCAGCTGTTCCGGGCACCACTCCCGGAGCCGGTGACCCGCCCGACCTGACACAGGGAGTGAAATGTCGTTGGTGAACGCTGCGCACGGACGCAGTGACGACACCAGCGCCGTGCACCCGACCGGTGAACGACGGCCAGGGGGCCGCCGGACCATCCGGCAGGTCGTCGGCGCCTATGCCGCGCTCGCCAAGCCGCGGGTCATCGAACTCCTTCTGGTGACCACGATTCCCGCGATGTTCCTCGCCGGCCGCGAGATCCCGTCGCCGTGGCTGGTGCTCGCCACGCTGCTCGGCGGGACGATGGCCGCGGGCAGCGCGAACGCGCTCAACTGCGTCATCGACGCCGACATCGACAAGGTGATGAACCGCACGAAGCGGCGTCCCCTTGTCAAGGATTCGGTGCCCCGGCGCAACGCGCTGATCTTCGGGTTGGTGCTCGGTGTCGCGTCGGCCGCCGTGCTGTATCTCACGGTGAACCTGCTCTCGGCGATCCTCGCGATCGCGACGATCCTCTTCTACATCTTCGTCTACACCCTCGGCCTCAAGCGGCGGACTTCACAGAACGTCGTCTGGGGCGGCGCCGCGGGCTGCATGCCGGTGGTGATCGGCTGGGCCGCGGTGACCGGCACCGTGCAGTGGCCCGCGTTCGTGATGTTCGGCGTCATCTTCTTCTGGACGCCGCCGCACACCTGGGCGCTGGGCATGAAGTACCGCGAGGACTACGAACGCGCCGGGGTCCCGATGCTGCCGGTGGTCGCCACCGAACAGCACGTCGCCCGCCAGATCGTCATCTACTCGTGGGTGATGGTGGCCTGGACACTGTTGCTGCTCCCGGTGACGTCGTGGCTGTACGCGACGTTCGCGGTGCTGGCCGGTGCCTGGTTCCTCTTCTACGCGCACCGGCTGCAGGCCGCCGTCCGCCGCGGCGAGCAGACCAAGCCGATGTCGTTGTTCCACCGCTCCAACACGTATCTGATGATCGTGTTCGTGGCGCTGGCCGTCGACTCCGCCATCGGCCTCCCGGTCCTGGGCCTGCCCTTCTGATTCTTCGTGGTCCGTGGGGGCCTCCTTGAGGGACTCTGGATCCCTCGGGGAGGCCCCCACGGACTTTGGGCGGGAGTTCCGAACGGTGCGTTCGGGAGTTGCGGGCCCGAGTCATGTCGCGAACGACGCGTTGCGGACGTTCAACGTCCCGAATGGAGCTTTCGGGACATGGCTCGACCACGGTGATGCCTCCAGCAGGGCTGATTTGTCACCGCCCGTGGCCCGTGCGGATACGACCCGGGGCGTTGCTGATTCGGATTCACCGTCCGTATGGTCGCGTCAGGTGTCGGACAGCGAGCGGAGCGTGTGGGGGTGGACTCGACGACCCGGCTGGTCACATCGATGGTGAGAACGTCGTGGTGAGCACTGCCGACGAGGCGGACCAACTCGTGGAGCGCCTGCGGTCACCGCGAGCCGGTATCGCGAAAGTCTGGGGACCGGATATCAGGCAGGACGTCTGGACTGGTCAGCTTCTTCACGTCGGTGTGCACGGGAGCTTCGCCTACATCTCCTACACCTCGGACTCGGTGGGAGTGGATTTGTCACTGTTGGCGGCGCCACGCGGATACCTTTGAGTAATCGGACCATTACTCGGCGGGGTGGAATGATGGCGCGGAGCAGGCACCCGAAGAAACAAGTCGAAGAAGCGCTGAGCCGAGCTGAGGAGGAACAGCTCAAGGTCGAGCAGAACAGGAAGCGCGGCCACAAGTGGGGCGACGTCGGGTGCCAAGACACAAGCCATCGAAAGCAGTCGGTATGGTCGACTCCGAGGATCCCGGGCAACCACGCGAAGGACATCGACAAGTACACCGACGGGCACAAGGACCCCAGGAGCTAGCGAGTGTCCTACACGTTCAGGGTTCTTCTCGACCGCGTTCCCACGGACGATGAGATCGAGGCGGGGATGCGCACCCCCACCGGGGTGTCCGGCCTCGACTACGACCCTCCGTCCGCCTCCATGTCTGTGTCCGCTGATGAGGCGTCCTCCTGGACCGAAGCTTTCGCCAAGGGCGTCGCCGAGGTTCAGGAGCTGGGCGTGCGGGTAATCGGATTCGCGCACGACCCTGAAGACGACTACGTCGACGAGGAAGACCTGGCGATGCGTTTCGGTATTAGCGAGCGGTATGTGCTGGAACTTGCCACCGACCTGGTCGGCCCCGGCGGCTTCCCGTCGCGCGTCAAGGACCGCCACGGCGACCCGTTGGAGTACTGGCGCTGGGGGCCGGTCCGGGAGTGGTTCCGCGAGCATTTCGGTGACGACGTCGCCGACCGGTTCGACCGTGAGATCGACGCCGCGGACCGGGCGATCAAAGTCGCGCCGGGTAGGTAGCGAACACCCCGCGCCGGTTCTTCACCGGAACGCCGTCAGGTGGCGGCGAGGTCTTGGGCGGCCTGGGTGATGGCGGCGGCGAGAGCTGTCTGGAGCTCGGCGATGTCGCGGCGGGAGAACATGAAGATCTCCTTTTCCGGGCTCACGATCGCGAGTTCCCCGTTGTTCGCCTCGACCGAGCAGACGCGCAAGCGCAGGTTGGCGTCCGTGCAGCGGACGAACCACTCGCGTTGAGGTGCGTCCAGGGTGAACACCGAAAGGTCACTGGTCATGGCTGCCCTTGTCGTCGTGGTCCGATGATCGCCAAGTATTGACGTGCATCAGATTTACTAGCAATCCCTCAATGGAGTGAGAGTGCTGGCGATATCGACTGCGGCGGGGTTGACTCTAGACCAGTCGATTACGGAGGTGTGCAGTGGCTCGTCGAGCGGGTCCGTCGGTGAAGTCGCGGCGGATGGCGATCCTGTTGCGGCGGCTGCGGGCGGCCACCGGGCTGAGCGCCGCCGAGGTGAGCAGGCAGACGGAGCTGTCGGCGAGCAAGGTCAACCGGATGGAGAACGCCGAGATCGGCTTCTACATGGACGATCTGGAGAAGCTCCTCGACTTCTACCGCGTGTCGGCGAAGCGCCGCGTCGAGATCATGGACATCGCCCGCCACGCCGAGCAGCGCGGCTGGCTGCGGATGAACACCCCGAACCTGCCCCAAGATTGGCAGACCTGGGTCGACTTCGAAGCCGAGGCCAGCGGTGTGTACCAGTTCGCGCCGCTGATGATCCCGGGGCTGCTGCAAACTCCGGAATATGCGAAGGCGATCATCGAGGCCACCGGGCACGGGCTCTCGAACGACGAGGTGGACGCGTTAGTAGCCAGCCGGATGGCCCGCCAGAGCTTGCTGTCGAAGTCGAAACCCTTGGAACTCAAGGTGATTCTTGATGCGGGAGCGCTTGATCGCCCGTTCGGCACGCGTGGGGCGCTGGCTCGTCAGCTGCGTGGTCTGGTCGACAGTGCCAGTCAGGATCACATCTCGATCCAGATCTTGCCGACCGAGGCAGGTCTGCATCCCGGCCTTGTCGGATCATTCATCGTCCTGGAGTACGACGCCGAGGCAAGTCTGGTGTTGCTGGAGAACAAGGTGTCCAGCCTCTTCCTGGACGAGCCGGAGCACATCGAGGTCTATACGGAGGCATGGAAGACGCTCGCCGACCTGGCTCACGGTCCGGAAGAGTCTGTGGAGTTGATCGCAGCCGCCGCCAAACGGATTTCCTGAGCCAGCGTGGGACAATGGCTCCATGAGTCCGAACGAACTCGCCGGTCCCCACTGGTTCAAGAGCAGCTACAGCGCTGATTCGGCCAACTGTGTCGAGGTCGCGTTCCTCGGCTGGAGTAAGAGCAGCTACAGCAACAACACTGCCAACTGTGTCGAGGTCGCCTTCGGTGAGGCGGTGGTCGGTGTCCGGGATTCCAAGGCCCCGGCCCTGCCCGCGCTCACCGTCCCGGCCGCCGCCTGGTCCGCCCTGGTTTGTGAGCTGAACGATTAGTACCGAAGCAGAACTCGCCCGCGAGCAGGACTACGTCACCACCCTCTACCGCAAGCTCGACGCCGAACGCGCCGACGCGCAGCGCAGGCTCGACGAGACGCTCCGCCAGACCGGCGGCACGCCGCAAGCCCGCACCGAGCGCGACGTCGCGACGACGGTGTACACCGATCGCCTGGCGCAGCTCGGTTCCGTCGAGCAGGGGCTCTGCTTCGGGCGGCTCGATTTCCTGCCGGGCCACACCGAAGAGACGACGTACATCGGCAGGCTCGGCCTGTTCGACGAGGACGACGACTACAAGCCGCTGCTGGTCGACTGGCGGGCGCCGGTCGCGCGGCCGTTCTACCTGGCGACCGCGGCGTCCCCCGAAGGGGTCCGGCGGCGCAGGCACATCCGGTCGCTGAGCCGCAAGGTCACCGGCCTCGACGACGAGATCCTCGATCTCACCGCCGCCGACCAGGGCCAGGATCTCGGCCTGGCGGGCGAGGCCGCGTTGCTGGCCGCGCTCGAACAGCGCCGCACGGGTGAGATGAGCGACATCGTCGCGACGATCCAGGCCGAGCAGGACCGGATCATCCGCGCGCCGCTGGGCGGGGTGATGGTCGTCCAGGGCGGGCCCGGCACCGGCAAGACCGCCGTCGCCCTGCACCGCGCCGCGTACCTGCTCTACACGCACCGCCAGCAGCTCACCACGCGCGGCGTCCTCGTGGTCGGGCCGAACAGCACGTTTTTGCGCTACATCGGCCAAGTCCTGCCGTCGCTGGGGGAGACCGGCGTGCTGCTCGCCACCGTCGGCCAGCTCTACCCCGGGCTGGACGCGGTCGGCACGGAATCCCGCGAGGCCGCCGAAATCAAGGGCCGGATCGTCATGGCGGACGTGCTGGCCAACGCCGTCCGCGACCGTCAGCGGGTCCCGGAACCCGTGCTGGAGATCGAGTACGAGCACGACGTGCTGCGGCTGGACCGCAAGACCTGTGTGGACGCGCGGACGCGGGCCCGCCGCTCGCGCCGTCCGCACAACCTCGCGCGACGGCTGTTCGTGTCCGACGTCCTCGACGCGCTGACCCGCCAGGCCGCGAGGAGGCTGGGGGAGGACCTGCTCGATGCACGTGACGTCCAGGACATCCGCGCGGAACTGGCCGCGGACGCGAACATCGCGGCGGCACTGGATTCGCTGTGGCCGACCCTCACCCCGGAAGGTGTGCTCGACGACCTGTTCGCCGACCGCGAACGCCTCGACAGCGCGGCGTCGAAGCTGCTGACGGCGGAGGAACGCGCGCAGCTGGAGAGCGGCCGGGACGCCCAGTGGACCCCGGCCGACGTCCCGCTCCTGGACGAACTGGCCGAGCTGCTCGGCGAGGACGACACCGAGGCCCGCGTCGAACGCAAGCGCCGCGAGCGCGAGGATCGCGCGTACGCCGAGGGCGTGCTGGACATCCTCGAACAGGACGAGGAAATCATCGACGAGGAACTGCTGCGGGTGTCGGACGTGCTCGACGCCGAGCTGTTCGCCGAGCGGCAGCAGGCCCGCAGCGAGCTGACCGCCGCCCAGCGCGCCGCGCAGGACCGGACCTGGACCTTCGGGCACGTCATCATCGACGAGGCGCAGGAACTGTCCGCCATGGACTGGCGGCTGCTCATGCGCCGCTCGCCCAACCGCTCGATGACACTGGTCGGCGACGTCGCGCAGACCGGCGCCGCCGGCGGCGCACGCACCTGGGACGAGGTGCTCTCGCCGTACGTCGCGGATCGCTGGCGGCTGGAACAGCTCACCGTGAACTACCGCACGCCCGCCGAGATCATGGCCGTCGCGGCACGCGTGCTGGCCGAGGTCGACCCCGCGCTGGAAGCGCCGTCTTCCGTGCGGGAGAGCGGAATCCCGCCGTGGTCGGTGACTCCGGAGGACATCGACGCCGAACTGCCCGGCCTCGTCGGCGCCGAACTGTCCGCTGTGGACGGTGGGACGGTGGTCGTGCTCACCCCGGCCTCGCGGCTCGACGACGTCCGCGCGCTGCTCTCCGATACCGGCGACCGCGTGAGCGTGCTCACCGTGGAGCGGGCGAAGGGCCTGGAGTTCGACGCCGTGCTGTTGCTCGCGCCGGACGAGATCGTCGCGGACTCGCCGCGCGGCCTCAACGACCTCTACGTCGCGCTCACCCGGGCGACCCGGCGGCTCGGCGTGATCTCCACCGGTTCGACGGTTCCGGCACTCTCCGTGCTTGGCTAAGGTGCCCGGCATGCAGAAAATCGGCAAGATCGCCGCGATGGGCGCCGCCATGGTCATGACCGCCCTCGCACTGACCGCGTGCGGTCAGAAGGACACCCCGGCCGCCGCGAGCCGCGAGTGCACCGCGGACGACGTCAAGACCACCGGGAAGTTCGGCGAAGCGCCGACGATCACCATTCCGGGCGACTGCACTCCGCCGAAGAAGCTGATCACCAAGGACCTCTCGGAGGGCACCGGCGAGGGCGCGAAGCCCGGCCAGCAGCTGGAGATGAACTACACGCTGGTCACCTGGTCGGACAAGCAGAAGCTGGACAGCTCCTTCGACCGCGGCAAGACCTTCCCGCTGCCGCTGGGTGCCGGCAAGGTGATCCAGGGCTGGGACCAGGGCCTGGTCGGCATCAAACAGGGCGCGCGGCGTCTGCTGATCATCCCGCCCGACCTCGGCTACGGTCAGGGCGGCCAGGGCATCAAGCCCAACGAGACCCTCGTTTTCGTCACCGACGCCGTCAAGGTCTCCGGCGACTCGGGTCCGTGATGCCCAGTCCGTGAATGCCACATTGGGGTTCTCTCGGTAGGTGCGGGGGCGCGGTGAAGGGGTCCTTCGCGGCGTTGGGCGCTGTGAAGGGGGCCTTCATGGCACTGAGCGCCGGTAAGGAGGCCTTCACGGCATGCGGTGGGTTCGGGGCGTGCGTGGGGGGGGGGGCCGGCGGGTTCGGGCTGGAGCTGGCGGTTCTACGCCGGTCCAAGCCCCCGCGGGCTGGGCCCAGCGCCGGGCGCCGCC
>NZ_JBHYIQ010000054.1:20111-26260 GCF_042739895.1 Amycolatopsis sp. NPDC059021 | reverse complement strand
CTCGGCCGCGGGGGGCGTGGGGGCCTCCGCCCCGCACGCCGGCTGCCGCTCTAAATATCCCCGCCAGGGGCGCTACCGCGACATCGGGCGTCCTACAGCACCTCCGGCAACCCGCGGCCCCAGAATCCTTAGTGAGAGAACCTCCTTGAGGGACTCTGATTCCCTCAAGGAGGCATTCACGGACCATGGCGGTGCGCTTCAGCGGGTGCGGGCGACGCGGCCTTCGTCCCAGACGGGTTCGGGGGTTTCGCGGACGACGCCGTCGGAGCCGAAGACGAGGTAGCGGTCGAAGGTCTTGGCGAACCAGCGGTCGTGGGTGACGGCCAGGACGGTGCCTTCGTAGGTTTCGAGGCTGTCCTGCAGGGCTTCGGCGGATTCGAGGTCGAGGTTGTCGGTGGGTTCGTCGAGCAGCAGCGCGGTGGTGCCGGCGAGTTCGAGCTGGAGGATCTGGAACCGCGCCTGCTGCCCGCCGGAGAGCTTGTCGAAGACCTGGTCGCCCTGGCGTTCGAGTTCGTAGCGGCGTAGCACGGCCATCGCGGCACCGCGGTCTTTGGCGTGCTCGGTCCAGAGGATGTCGGCCAGCGTCCGCCCGGTCAGCTCCGGGTGGGCGTGGGTCTGGGCGAAGTGCCCGGGGACGACCCGGGCCCCGGTCTTCCACAAACCGGTGTGGGCGACGTCCTCACCGGCCAGCAGCCGCAGGAAGTGCGACTTGCCCGAGCCGTTGGAACCGAGCACCGCGACCCGCTCGCCGAAGAAGATCTCCAGCGAGAACGGTTTCATCAGCCCGGTGAGTTCCAGGTGTTCGCAGGTGACGGCGCGGACGCCGGTCCGGCCGCCGCGCAGCCGCATCCGGATGTCCTGGGGCCGTGGTGGTTCCAGCGGCGGGCCCGCTTCCTCGAATTTGCGCAGACGGGTTTTGGCGGCCTTGTAGCGTGAGGCCATTTCGTCGCTGCGCGCGGCGTATTGCTGCATGTCCAGCACGAGGCGTTTGAGCTGGGCGTGTTTTTCTTCCCAGCGCCGCCGGAGTTCTTCGTAGCGGGCGAAGCGTTCCTTGCGTGCCTCGTGGTAGGTGCCGAATCCGCCGCCGTGTACCCAGGCGTCGCTACCCGCCGGGCCCGGCTCGACGCTGACGATCTTTTCCGCAGCGCGGGCGAGCAGTTCCCGGTCGTGGGAAATGAAAAGCACGGTTTTACGCGTCTCGCGCAAGCGGTCTTCCAGCCAGCGTTTACCGGGCACGTCGAGGTAGTTGTCCGGCTCGTCGAGCAACAGGACCTCGTCGGGGCCGCGTAGCAGTGCCTCGAGGACCAGGCGTTTCTGCTCGCCGCCGCTCAACGTCCGTACGAGCCGCCATCGTGCCTTCTCATACGGCACGCCGAGTGCGGCGGTGGTGCAGACGTCCCAGAGGGTTTCGGCTTCGTACCCGCGTGCTTCGGCCCAGTCGGCCAGTGCCTGCGCGTACTTCATCTGCGCGGCCTCGTCGTCGACGGTCATGATCAGTTCCTCGGCGGCGTCCACCGCGGCGGCGGCGTCGCGGATCCGCTGGGGCGCCACCGAGATCAGGAGGTCGCGGACGGTGCGTTCGTCGCGGACCGAGCCGACGAACTGGGCCATCACGCCGAGCCCGCCGGAGACGGTCACCGACCCGGCGTGCGGCCGCAGTTCGCCGGACAGCAGCCGCAGCAACGTCGTCTTCCCGGCGCCGTTGGGCCCGACGAGTGCGACGACCGCGCCGTCCGCCACCCGGAACGAGACGTCGTCGAGCAACGTCCGCCCGTCCGGCAGGATGTACTCGACGTGCGCTGCCTCCAGATGACCCATGGTCGCGGAGTGTAGTGACGGGACCGTCGGAAGGCTCCCGATTTTCGGTGCGCAGGGCGTCGAGTGTCCGAAGTGGACGAATTCCCGCCGGAATGGTTGCCGAGGCCGAGAACCACGTCGGCTCGCCTTGTCCCAGCGATGGCTCGGTGCGCAGGGAACCCTCGTCGCGGCTGGTCCGGCCGGTGGCTGGGTAGTATCTGTGCGCGGGTGCCGCGGCGTTCGAGAACGAAGCCGTGCGGGAGTGAGTCGGGGGAGGGATCATGCCGAGGCCGGAGCGTCCGCTGGAGCAGGACGGCAGTGTGACCTGCGAGTTCGCGCAGGCGCTGCGGCAACTGCGCAGGGAAGCGGGCAGCCCGCCCTATCGGCTGCTGGCGGCTCGCGCGCACTACTCGGCGAGCACCCTGGCCGCGGCGGCAGGGGGCAGGCAGCTACCGAGCCTTCAGGTCACGCGCGCCTTCGCCGCCGCCTGTGGGGCCGACCCCGGCGTCTGGGAGCAGCGGTGGCGTGACACCCGCGCCCTGCTCGACACCGCGGCCGCCACGACGACCGCCGGAGCATCCGAGCGGGTGCCCACGATGCGGCCACCCGGCACCCCGGCCGGTGACACTCGGCCGCCGACCGGAGTGCCGAGGTACGTGCCACCCGAATCGCCGAGGCTGTCCCTCCGGTCGATCCGGGTCGCGCTGGCCGTCGCGGTGGCCGCGTCTCTCGCCGGCGTCGTGGTTCTGTATGCCAGCGTGTTCGGGGCTGTCCTGCCCTCTCCCGGCGACGCCCCGCGCCCCGCCGCCGGGGCGGAACGGATTTCCGGCCCGGTCCGGCCGGGGCCGGCGGCTTCGGGGAACGGCGACCTGCGGGTCAGCAGTGCCGACGGCCGGCTGATGGTCCTCGCCACCAGTGACGACATCCAGCTGTGGGACACCCACGACGTCGCCGTGCCTCCCCGGTGCGCGGCGCGGATCACGCCGGGATTCCCGCCTGCCGCACTCCGGCTGGACGGCGGTGGCGCCATCCTGACGGCCGTGCCGCCCTACCGCGCCGGGCAGCGCTTCGGCCAGCACGAACGCCGCTGGGACGTCACGGATCCGGCGCACCCCCGGGAACTGCACAGCACGCTTCCGGCGGTCTGACGGGCCGCGTTCTCGGCGACTGGATCAGGTTTCCTGGCTGGCGAGGGCGAGGAAACGGGTGGGCGCGCAGCCGGTGAGCGCGCGGAACTCCCGGTTGAAATGGGATTGGTCGGCATAGCCGCAAAGGGCGGCGATATCCGACCGGCTCGGGGGCCGGTGCCGTGCCAGCAGCCGCAGCGCGTGGTGGAACCGGACGATCCTGGCGAACGTCTTGGGCGGGATTCCGATCTGGGCGTGGAAGCGGGCTTCGAGGTGAGAGCGGCTCCAGCCGACCTGATCGGCGACGGCGGCGATCGCCGGGCGGCCGTGGGTGGTGCTGAGCAGGTCCCAGGTGGCTTGGACCGGTGTGGCCAACCGCGCGCCGGGGTGCAGCCGTGCGCTCAGCCATCGGTCGAGCAGTGCGAACCTGGCCGCCCAGCCCGGAGTTTCGGCCAGCTGCTCGACGAGGTGTGCCGCGTGCGTGCCGAGCAGTTCGGTGATGCCGGCGTAGGCGGGCAGTTCCTTGAGCGGCATCCCGAACAGAGCGTGCGCGCCGAGCGGCGTCAAGCCGATCACCATGCCGTGATCGATGCCGGACTGCTCGAACACCAGCGGGCCGGACTGGAGCCCGACGACCGGTGAGGACGGCTCGCGGCGGCCCCGGCCGCCCGTGGTGAGCATCCGGCGGTCCAGGTTCTCGAAGTCGAGGATGACCTTGATCCCGTCGATCGGCGCGATCCGCCGGACGGACGGGCCGGCGTCGGGGAACCGGGCCCCGGCGTACCCGAACACGTAGGCCGCCAGCCGCGGGTCGGGTCGTGCGGCGACGCTCTCGCCGGCGCACACCGTTCCCTCCCGGCGGGACAGGCTTCCCACCCAGCGGTCCATGCCGTCTCCCTCCGCGAGCGGCGACGTGCACCGGACGAGCCTCTCCTGGAGGACCGTAGCCCGCCGACGGCAGGGGCGGAAGATCATGCATTTGTCCAAGACCGCGATCGTGGCCCGGCCTACCGTGTGGTGATCGACCGGCACCGGCCGGAAGCGGCGGGTTGTGCGCGATTGATTGTCCGGTGCCCGCACGCGTCGCCGGACAACCTCCGAACGGCTAGAAGTGGACCTCCGGGAGGCGAGAAGCGGAAGGGGGGGCAGGGTGGGGTTTCGGCTGCTCGGGCCAGTGCAGGTGCTCGATCCGGCGGGCGGGGTGGTACCGCTGCGTGGCCGGATGGACCGTGCTCTGCTGGCGGTGCTGTTGCTGAACGCGAACCGGCAGGTGCCGACCGACGCGATCGTCAACGCGTTGTGGGATGTCTCGCCGCCCAAGGCCGAGACCTACTGGACGTATGTCAAGCGGCTTCGCCGTCTGCTTCGCGCGGTGTTCGGCGGCAGGGTCGTGATGCCTTCGCTGCGGGGCGCGTCGGCTATCGAGGTCGATGTCGAGGAGATCGATTATTTCCGCTTCGTGGGGCACCTCGAACGGGCTCGTGTCGCCGGTGATCCGGTGGAGGCCGCCGGCCATGCGCGCCGTGCGCTGGCCGAGTGGGCGGGTGCCGCGTTGCAGGATCTCAGTGACGACCAGCAGTGGGTGACCGAACATCGGCGCGGTCTCGACGTGCGGCGGGCGGAGGCGTGGCACCTGCTGGTGGACGCCGAGCTGGCCTCGGGCAGACCGGCCGCGGCACTGGCCACGGTGAACGAGCCACTGGGGTTGTGGCCGTACGACGAGACACTGGTCGGGCAGCAACTGCTCGCGCTGAGCCGGACGGGGCGGCAGACGGAAGCGCTTTCCCGCTTCCGGGACTTCCGGCGCAGGCTCGTCGACGAACTCGGCGTCGAGCCCGGCGCCGGCCTGGTGGCGCTACAGCAGACCATCCTGCATGGCGGTGCCTCGCCGGGCACCACCGCGATCACGGTGACCGAGCGGCCCGTACCCGCACCCGGTCCGGTGTGCGGGCTACCGCCGAGGACCGTGTTCACCGGCAGGCAGGGCACGGTGGACGAGCTCCTCTCGGTCTTGAACCCGGCGAACCCCGGCGTTCGTGCCGCTGTGGTCGCGGGGCTGGCGGGGGCGGGGAAGTCGGTTCTGGTCGTCGAGGCCGCTCACCGGGCCCGTGAGCACGGCTGGTTCGGCGGTGGCGTGCTGTTCCTCGACGTGCGGGCGGGTGAGCCGGGCCGGGGGCTGGCCACCGGGCGGGCGCTCGGCGCCCTGCTGGGCAGTTTCGGTGCCGCGGCCGGGCCGGTGCCGCTGGGCACCAGGGAACGCGAGCACCGTTACCGCTCGCTGCTGGCCGCGTCGTCCGAACCGGTACTGGTCGTGCTCGACGACGTCGACTGCGCGGAACAGGTGCGGTCGCTGCTGCCCGGCGCCGGCCGCCACGCGGTGCTCGTCACCAGCCGCAGGCTGCTCACCGGTCTGGACGGGAGCAGGCTGGTGCACCTGGGGACGCCCGGTGGCGAGGAGGCCGCGGCCATGCTGAGGGGACACGTCCTGGCCGCGGTGCCCGGCGATCCACGGCTGGACGCCGAGCCCGAGGCGGTCGCGCGGGTCGTCCGGTCGTGCGGGTACCTGCCGCTGGCGCTGCGGGCCGCCGCGGCCCGGCTGGCCGAGGATCCGGCCATGCCGGTCGCGGAGCTGGCCGCGGTGCTCGAGGGGCCCGGCAGACTCGCCGCGCTGACGATCGACGGGCAGCCGGTGGTGACCAACGCGTTCGCCGGTGCCTGCCGCCGGCTCGGCCAGGACCAGTTGCGGCTGTTGCGCCGGCTCGCGGCGCACCCCGAGGCCGAGATCGACGCCGGCACGGCGGTTCTGGACGGAATGGGGACAGCCGGCGTGACGCCGCTGTTCGACGAACTCCGCCGCGCGCATCTGCTCACCCCCGGGACCCTGCGCGGCCGCTGGCGGATTCCCGAGCTGGTGCGCCTGTTCGCGGCGGGCCGGGACTTCGTCGTGCGGCGGGGTGACACCCCGGAGGAGGGCAGGCGCCCGGACCACGCGGTTCCCCTGCTGTACCCCCTTTCGACTCCCTCGCCGTCCCCGCAGTGCGGTTGAGGCTGCTCGTGCGCGCCACACGGCGAACGGAATAGACGTCCGCCCGAACCCCAGCGGGTGGGCCGGCCGTGCTGGACAGGCACGGTTCCCGCGGCGGGGGCGGGCGGGGGGGCGGCCGGTGTGTAGCAGCGGCGGAGCGGCGGGCGCGCACACTCGCGGCCGGCAGGTCGGCGCCGCCC
>NZ_JBHYIQ010000054.1:0-20101 GCF_042739895.1 Amycolatopsis sp. NPDC059021 | reverse complement strand
CCCCCCCCCCCCCCCCGCGCCCCCGGGGGGGGGGCGGGGGGTGTGGCTCGGCCCGGGGGCCGGGGCGCACCGGGGCGTGGGGGGATGCTTGCGCAGTCCGGGGCCAGGGCCGGCAAGCACGGTGATCGCACCGGAGTCCCGGCGCACCAGCGAGGCCTGCCCATGAGCGTGGCCACGGTGAACAGCTTCCGCTGATCGGCTGTCCCCCCTTCTGTACCGGTGAGAGTCCCGGTATCGCCCGCGAAGCTCAGCCGGAGGCGAAGGTGATTCGCCACGGACGAGGGGGCATCGACGTGATTCGATCGTGGCCGGAAACGCGAGGGTGGGGGAGAAGACGTTTCGGCGCCCTCGCACTCGCCCTGCTGGTGCTGCTGCCCGTGGCGGGATCCGCTGTCGAGTACGCGAAACCGGACGAGGCGCTGCCACTGGGCGCCTCGTCGGCCGCGCCGGGACAGCGGCACGGCTCCGCGCCGGGATCGGGCGGATCCGACAGGCTCGCCTCGCCGCCGAGGGATTCGCCACGGCCACCCGGCGCGGTCGCCGACCGGGCCGCGCCCCCGCCCGCGCTCGAGGGAACCACCGCCGCGCGGGAACACGTCCAACCGGCCCTCGCCCAGCGCAACGAGCTTCCGGCGATCGACCCGAAGGCCGTGGAGCGGGCGCAGGACCGGACCGCGAGCACCGAAACCTTCGACAACCCGGACGGGACCCGGACGCTGCGTGTCCACACAGGACAGACGAACACGCGGCAGCCCGACGGTGGCTGGAAGCCCAACGATCCGGCCCTGCGGCCGGGCCCGGACGGCAGGCTGAGACCCGGTGTCTCCCCGGTCGACGTCAGTTTCGCGCCGGCCGCCGACGACGCGGCGGTCGCCAGGCTGGCACTGGACGGCGGCCACTCGCTGAGCTACGCGCTGGACGACGCGGCGGCGGCGCCCGGGACCGCGGCAGGTGGCGAGATCGCCTACCGGGCGGTCCGGCCCGACACCGACTTGCGCCTGTCCTCGACGGCCGAAGGGCTGAAGGAGGATCTCGTCCTCACCTCCCCGCGTGCGCAGACGTCGTACTCGTTCACCTTGCGGACCACCGGGCTCCGGCTCCAGCAGGACGGCGGTGAAATCCGTCTGCTCGACGAAACCGGCGCCGCGCGCGGCACCATCCCCGCCGGCTTCATGACCGACTCCGGCGCCGGACCGGGCGCGCGTGGCGACGGCGTGCGCTACCACCTCGTCCAGCTCGGCGCCGGGACCTGGCGGCTTCGGCTCGATCTGGACGAGGCCTGGTTACGCGATCCCGCGCGGGTCTTCCCGGTCGTGGTCGATCCGAGCGTCGGGAAGTACGCGACCGAGACCGACGACACCTACGTCCGCTCCGGCAGTACGGCCGATCATTCCGGGGAGATCGACCTGGAAGTGGGCTCGGCCAACGGGGGCCGGACGATTTCGCGGTCCTACCTGCACTTCGCGAACGCCTTGAACAGCCTGCGCAACCAGTACATCGTGGGCGCGACGGTGAACGTGCTGGCCGTCTATTCGTGCCAGCCGCGTCCGGTGACGTTGTTCGAGGCCACCCAGGGCTGGGGCGGCAACAGCCAGTGGCCAGGAGCGGCCGCTGGGCGGGCGCTGGCGACCACGACCGTGCCCGCGCTCGGCGGCGGGTGTGCCGGGCAGAGCTGGACGCCCTTCCCGCTGCCGCAGGACCTCGCCGTCCAGTGGTCACACGGAGGCGCGTTCGGGAACGGTTTCACCCTGCGCGCGGCCAACGAAGGCGATAGCTCGGCGTTCAAGCGGTTCGCCTCCGCCAACACCGTCAACAAGCCCTACCTCGACGTCCGTTATTCGCCGGAAGGCGCGGCCTATCAGCTGACCGACGTCCTGCTCCCGACCAACACCCGGGAGGGCACGTTCACCGCCAAGGTGACGAACCAGGGTTCTTCGCTCTGGCCCGCGGGCGGCGGCTACCGGCTCGGCTATCTGGTCAAGCAGAACGGGACCGTGATCAAGAGCTCCCAGGGTGTCGCGCCTCCGGTGGCGGTACCGCCCGGCGGGCAGGCCACCATCACGGTTCCCCTCACCGCGCTCGCGCCCGGCGAGTACGAGCTGCTGCTGACGATGTGGAATCCGGCGGGCGAGGACTTCCATGTGGCGTACGAGGTGCCTTACGGTTCTGCGCCGCTGAAGGTCAACAACGTGCCACCCGGGTCGAACTACCAGCAGCCGGGCACCGGGGCCGTGGTCGAAACGCTGACTCCCACCCTGTTCGCACGGGCGGTGGACGACGACAACTGGCCGAACAAAGGCTTCACCTTCCTCTTCCGCATCTGTTCCGACGCCGCGCTGACCCAGAACTGCACCGAATCCGGCTGGGGCCCGGAAAGCTGGACGCCGCCGCTCGGGAAACTGTCCTGGAGCAAGACTTTCTACTGGGGCGTCAAGACCCACGACACGGTCAGCCCGTCTCCGCAGTGGATCGGCCCGCTCGCCGTGACGACCAGGGTGCCGCAGCCGGAGATCACCTCCCATCTCGCGGGCAGCCCGGACTCGGTGAACGGGCCCGGCCTCGACCCGCAGATCGGGAACTACTCCACGGTCGTCACCGACGCCAACGTCGCCACCGCCGGCCCCGACCTCACGATCACGCGGACCTACAACAGTCTCGATCCGCGCAGGGACACGGCTTTCGGCGTCGGCTGGGCGTCGCGTCTCGACACGCGGCTCGTGCCCAACCGGACTGCGGACAACGTGGTCATCGACGCGCTCGTGACCTACTCGAACGGAAGACAGGCCCGATTCGGCCGTAATCCCGACGGCACGTTCGCGCCCCCGGCGGGTCAGAACGTCGATCTGACCTACAACTCCGCGAACGGCTACTACACCCTGCGCGACGTCACCGGCAGCACCTGGCTGTTCGACGCCGCGGGCCGGATGATCCTGCTCACCGATCCCGCCGGGCTCACCGAAAAGCTCGAATACGACTCCGCCGATCACGTCACGGCGATCACGAACCAGGTTTCCGGCCGGGCGCTGGCGATCACCTGGAACGGGGCGCATGTCGCGAAGGTGCGGACCGCGGCGCCGAAGCCGGGCGAGGAACCGCTCACGTGGACCTACACCTACGAGGGCGACAGCCTCACCACGGTCTGTGCCCCGGGTGGCGCGCCGAACTGCACGAAGTACTCACGCGTCAGCGGATCCCACTACCTCAGTTCGGTCCTCGACGACGGCCCGCGCGGTTACTGGCGGCTCGGTGAGACCGGCGGGCCGACGGTGGCGAACGCGGTCGCCCGCACGCCCGGCGCGGACGCGGGTCAGCAGCACGGCCTGAGCTTCGGCGGTGCGGGAGCGCTGGCGGGAACCGACGACCCGTCGGCCGCCTTCGACGGGATGGCGAGCTATCTGACGCTGCCGGACAACCTGTTCAACGAGCAGATGTCCGTCTCCGCGGAGCTGTGGTTCAAGACCACCACCGGAGGTACGTTGCTCGGCTACGCCGAACAACCGTTCCCCGGCACGGCGGGCAAACGGCGTCCGGTGCTGTACGTCGGTTTCGACGGGCTGCTCTACGGCGGGTTCTCGGCCCGCGATGTCACCGGCCCGAGTCAGGTGGTCAGCCAAAAGCAGGTCAACGACGGCACCTGGCACCACGCCGTGCTCACCTCCGCGATCAACCGGCAGACGCTGTATCTCGACGGTGCCCCGATCGGCGACGTCGCCGGCATCATCGACCACGGCACGATGGGCAAGCTGGTCGCCGGTGCCGGGGCGGGCGCGGGTTTCCCGTCGACGAACGGCGGCGACTACTACTTCGCCGGTGCCATCGACGAAGTCGCGCTTTACCAGCACACCCTCAGCCCGTTCGCGGTGAAGCAGCACTTCGGTGCCGGGCAGGCGGCCGACCAGCTCACCGGGATCACGCTTCCCCAGGACGACCGCCAGTACGCGCGGATCGGCTACGACAACCGGGCCGACCGGGTGCGGTCGCTGACCGATCACGACGGCCGTTCCTGGACGCTGGACACGCCCGCGCGGAACAACGCCGAACGCGTGGTCACCCTGCACGGCCCCTACCCGGACTGGACCTACAAATTCGACGCGGACCAGGGCGGGCGGTTGACCGCTACCGTCCACAAGGGATTCACCAAAGTACTGGAATACAACGAAAAGGGGTTTCTGCGGGCGACCGTCGACGAGACGGGCAACCGGGTCGAGCGCACCACCGACGATCGCGGCAACATGCTCAGCAGCAAGACCTGCCGCGCACCGGGCTCGTGCAACACGGCCTACTTCACCTATGTCACCTCGGCCGACCCGCTCGATCCCCGGCGAGACAAGCTCGCCAGCAGTTCCGACGCGCGTTCCACCGACGCGAAGGACGAGCGTTACCGCACTTCGTACACCTACGACCCGGCAGGCAGGCTCACCGGCACCAAGTACCCGATTCCCGTGGGACAAACCACGGCGCCGACCGAAACACGCACCTACGCCACCGGTGCCGAGGCCGCGGCGGGCGGCGGCAAGGTGCCTGCCGGGCTGCTGATCCGGACCACCGACCGACGCGGGCAGGAAGCGGCCTACGACTATCGCGTCAACGGTGACCTGGCTTCGTCCCGCGATGTCATGGGCCTGGTGACGCAGTTCGGCTACGACGGGATCGGCCGCAAGATCACCGAGACCGCGACCAACGCCGGCGGCGGCGACTTCGGCACCACCACCGTGGAATACACGCCCCGTTCCCAGGTCGCCACGGTCACCGCTCCGGCGGTGAAGAACCCGGTCACGGGAGTCACCCACACCCAGGTCACGAGGAACTCCTACGACGGCGACGGCAATCTCCTCGAAACCCGGCTGACCGACGCGACGGGCGGTGATCCGGAGCGGAAGACGACGTTCGGCTACGACGCCCACGACCACCGGGTCGAGGTCGGCTATCCCGACGGTGGCGTCGTCCGTTACGCCTACTCGCCGGACCTGCTCCGGAAGGTCACCACCGACGTTCTCGGTACACAGTGGACGGACCAGTTCGACGACCAGCGCCGGCTGCTGTCCCGCGTCGCCTCGGGTCCCGGGGCGAATCCGGCGGCTCCCGGCGACGGCACCTTGACCGTCGAGACCCGCAGCTACGACCCGGCGGGCAGGCTGGAGCGCACGCAGGACGCGATGGGCCGCTCCACGCGGTTCGCCTACTACGGCGACGGGCTGCCCGCCGTCACGACGCTCGAGGGCTACCGGCCGCCGGGCGGCGCGGCCCGCGACGTGGTGCTCGAACAGCGCGGCTACGACCCGGCAGGGCACGTGACCCAGCTCGTCACCGCGGGCGGCCGCAAGACGGTGACCGGCTACGACCCCGCGGGTTACGTCTCGGAGTCCACAGTGGACCCGGACACGCTCAAGCGGAAGACCACCTATCTCCGCGACGGAGCGGGCAATCCGACCAAGGTGACCGCCACCGGCGCCGCGGAGCCGGACCGGCGGGAGACCACGGACTACACCTACGCCCCGAACGGACAGGTGCTCCGGGAAGAGGTTCCCGCGTCGGCGGGTGAACTGCTCACCACCAGCGCGACCTACGACGCGAGGGGCTTGAGGACCTCGGCCACGGACCGGCGGCAGGCCGTCACCCAGTTCACCTACGACGTGGCCGGGCAGCCCGTGTCGACGATCAGGCCCGCGGTCGACGTCTGGGTCAACGGCCAGGAAAGCACCGGCCAGTCGCTGACAGAGACGTTGGGACACAACGCCTTCGGTGAAGTCACGCACTCGAAGGACCCGTCCGGCAACGTGACCTTGACCGAGCGCGACGTGATGGGCCGGGCGACGGCCGGCACCTTGCCCGCCTACACCCCGCCGGGCGGGCAGCCGATCGTTCCGGTCACGCGCACCGAATACGACCGCGCGGGCAACGCGGTGAAGACGACCGACCCGCTCGGCCGGAGCACCAGCAACACCTACGACCCCTACGGACGGGTGACGACCACGACCCTGCCCCAGGCAGGCGAGAAGCCGTCGGTGATCACCAACACCTACGACGGTATGGGGGAACTGCTCAGCACGACCGATCCGGCGGGTGCTCGCCGGGAGTTCACCTATGACGAACTCGGCAGGCGGATCACCGCGACCGACGCCGAGCGCTTCGGCGGCCAGACCGCGTACTACACCAGCGTGACGGACTATGACGACGCCGGGAACGTCGTCGCCGAGAAGACGCCGCAAGGGTTCGTCAGCACAACCGCGTACAACAACGCCAACGAGGTGATCAGCCGGACGGACGCCACGAACCGCACGGTCCGCTACGGCTACGACGACCACGGCAGGCAGATCAGCGCGACCGATCCGGCCGGGCTGGTCCAGACGACCACGTTCGATCTGGCCGGACGCGCGACCGGCACCGCCCAGCTCGTCGACGGGAAACCGCAGCGGACTTCGAGCAACACCTACGACGGCAACGGCAACCTGGTGCGCACGGTCTCCCCGGAGGGGCGGACCACCGACTTCGGCTACGACTTCCTCAACCGGACGGTGAAACAGGTCGAGAAGGTCGACGCGGCGAAGTCCATCACGACGTGGACCGGGTACGACCGGCTCGGCAACCGCAGTCATTTCGTCGACGGCAACGGGAATGCCACCGAATACACGTTCACGCCCTGGGGGAAACCGGAGTCGGTGGTCGAACCCGCGGTAGCCGGGGCGACAGCGCCGGAGGACCGTACCTGGACCACGTCCTACGACGCGGGCGGGCGCGCGGTCACCCTGACCGCTCCCGGCGGGGTACGGCGGAACCGGGAATACGACGCCCAGGCCAGGCTGATCGCCGAACACGGCTCCGGTGCCGAACAGGCCACGGCCGATCGCACGTACGGCTACGACCTGGCCGGGCGGCTGACGAAGATCGGCAGTCCCGGCGGCGACACCCTGTACACCTACGACGACCGCGGGAACCTCCGTACCTCGCAAGGTGCCACCGGGACTGCGGTCTACAACTACAACGGCGACGGGACGCTGGCTTCGCGTTCCGATGCCGCCGGGGCGGCTTCGTTCACCTACGACGCGGCCGGGCGGCTCACCTCCGCGGCGGATCCCGTCACCGGCCGCACCCTCGACTACGGCTACGACGCGGCGGGCCGCCCGTCGTACAGCGCTGATCGGGCCGTCGCCGGGCGGATCAGCCGCAGCACCACCTACGACAAGCTCGGCCGGATCGCCGCGGACGAACTCACGCAGACGACGGACACCGGGTCGCGAGTCGTCCTCGGTGAAAGCTACGGCTACGACAAGGACGACAAGGTCACCTCGAAGACCTCGACGCGGCCGGGCGGCACGACGGCGAACACCTACGGATACGACGGTGCCGGACGGCTGACGTCATGGTCGGCGGGCACGCAGACCACCAAGTACGGCTGGGACGACGCGGGCAACCGCACGTCGGTGAACGACCAGGCCTACACCTACAACGAACGGAACCAGCTGCTCTCCGGCGGCGGCGCTACCTACGCCTACAGCAAACGCGGGACCGTCTCTTCGGCGACGAAGGCCGGAGTGACCACGACCAACGGCTTCGACGCGTTCGACCGGCTGGTGCGGCAGGGGAGCACGGAATACCAGTACGACAGCAAGGATCGCGTGCAGAGCCGCAACGGCGCGGCGCTGACCTACGACGGCCTTACGAACGAGACGGTGACCGACGGGACCCGCACGGTTTCCCGGCTCCCGGACGGAACAGCCTTGGCGGACAAGGGATCCGCGGGCGGGAAGCTGCTGTTCACCGACCGCCACGACGACGTCGTCGCCCGCTACCTCGGCGCGTCGGTCGACGGCCAGCGCACGTTCGATCCGTCCGGCAGGGTGCTCGCGTCCTCCGGCGACACCTCGAACCTGGGCTACCAGGGCGACTGGACGAGCCCGGACACCGGCGACGTCAACATGACGGCCCGCTGGTACTCGCCCGACCGCGGCTCCTTCCTCTCGAGGGACGACTGGAACCCGGCTCCGTCTCCTTCCACCGCCGCGAACCGTTATACGTACGGCAACGGTGACGCCGTGGGTATCACCGACCCGAGCGGTCACTGCCCGATCTGTCTCGCGCCCGTGATCCCGGCGGCGGCGGAAGGGCTGGGAACGCTGCTGGGCTGGCTCACGGCCGGTGCCATCGGGACGGCGGCGGTCGACCAGTGCATCCGGCACTGCTCTTTCTCCACCCCGCGGCCGAGAGCCGGATCCTCGAGCGGTGCGTGGGCCATCGGTTCCGCGATCGCCGGCGCGTTTCTCATCGCTCGGCTGTACCTGGCCGGTAGATGGGCCAGCGAGTGGGGGCGAGGGGGCGGAACCAACGTCCTTCCCGGAGCGCGGCCAGGAAGCCTGCCAGGGCGGTGGCCTGGCGGCAGGCTGCCCGGCGGCCGGTTCGGCGGCCCGCGAATTCCTGCGCCTCCGCCACCGCCACCCCCGCCGCCGTGGATCGCCGCGGCTGTCCGGGCCGCCGCGCAGACCGTAGCCGGTGGAACCGTCAAGCCGATCGCCGACGCGGTGAGCGCTGTCACCGGCACCACGCAGGTCATGGACCCGGGGGCCGAGTACAGCAGCAAAGCCAACCGGATCATCGATGTCGGTGCCGAGAGCCTTCTTTACCTGCGGGCTGTCCAGGCACTCGGCAACGGTGGCCCGAACGCGGTACCGCTCGGGAGCGGCAAGGACGACGACAATCCTTGTGGCGGCTGGGTCGACTACGGGCCGCCCGTCTCTGCCACGGGTAACCGGGCCACCGGCATCGTGGCGAAACTGTGCGCACCTTTGCCATCTGGCACCCGGACGGACATCGATGTCGCGCCAGAAGGCCACACGAAGACCGATGGGCGGGGACACAACTACGACAAGCTCCATCTTCTCGCGAAGTCCCTCGGCGGCAGCGGGAGTGACCTGCGAAACCTGGTCACCGGCTATGCGAATGCGGTCAACAGGTCGCAGATGACGCGAGTGGAAAGAGCCGTTCGTAAGGCTGTGGAGGGTGGTGAACAGATCTACTACAGGGTGACGCCGATCTATATCGAGAACCGGGACGACCTGGACGCCTACGGGAACAAGAACGTGCCTGCCTACATCATCATGGATGCCATCGGCAACAAGGGAACGTGTGCGCACGCGGTGATAACCAACCGAGCGCCGAGAAGGGAAACCACTTATGGCGGCGGCTGTGGATGAACTCGCCGCGATGCTCGGCGCGCCTGCCGAGGCGCCACTGCCGGTGGATTGGCGGACGGTCGAGGAACGTCTGGGGCTGCGGCTGCCCTCGGACTACAAGTCGGTCGCGGATCGGTACCCGGCCATGTTCGTCAACGAATTCCTGCGGATCACTCACCCGGCCTGCACCGCGGCGAACATGAACTTGCTGGCCGAGTCGCTGGAGCGCACGAACGCGACGCGGGAACTGACGCTGGAATTTCCGGACATGCATGTTTACTCGGTGTACCCGGATCCGGGTGGAATCCTGTGCTGGGGGAACACCGTCAACAGTGACCAATGCTACTGGCTGACCGAAGGCGACCCCGATGAGTGGTGTGTCGTGGTGGGTGAGGAAAAGGGATTCTGTTGGACTTATGACGGAAACTTCTCGTCTTTTCTGTTGGCTGCATTTAGTGGTGACCTCGATCACTCATTCTATCGGGATTTCACAGGCGCACTGCGTAGCGTCGAATATGTCAGGTAGTGGGAAGGAAAGATGAAGACTTCACGACGCGCGGCGGTTCTCGCCGCGACGATTTCCCTGGCGGTGGGCGCTCTGGCGTCACCGGCCGACGCCGCTCCGCCGGGTGACGCGCCGGTCGCCGCATCGGTGGCAGCGCAGAGACCCCAGGAGCAGGTGGCGGCGGACAAGTCCGGCCACACCCTGCTCTACGTGCAAGGCCCGGACGAAACGCAGCTCCGAGCGGCGGTCGCGGGCGTCGGCGGGACGGTGTCGGCGGCACAGCCCGGTCGTGTCCGGGCCGCCGTACCACCCGGCAAAGTCGACGAACTGGCCAGGAAACCGGGGGTACGGGAGGTCAAACGGCCCACCCGGGTGTTGCCCGCGAGCATCACCTCGGAGGGCGTGGCCGCTTCCGGTGCGGACGCGTGGATCCAGGCGGGAACCAAGGGCGCCGGGGTGAAGATCGGAATCCTGGACGTCGGCTTCGGCGGCCTCGCCGAAGCGCAGGCGGCCGGGGAACTGCCCAGCGGCGCGCAGCTGGTCACCAACGGCTCGAACTGCCTCGACTCCACGGTCGACGACGACCACGGCGTCAACGTCGCCGAAATCGTCCATGACATGGCACCCGACGCGCAGCTCTACCTTTCGTGCGTCCAGGACGACATGGGATTCGCCCCGGCGGCGGACTGGCTGCGGCAGCAGGGAGTCCAGGTCATCAGCGCGGCGATCGCCGTGCCCGGCGCGGAACGCGGCGACGGCACGAGCCCTCGGCCGGACAGCCCCGCTCAGGTCGTCCAGCGATCGCGGGAAGCAGGGATCATGTGGGCGGCCGCCGCGGGCAACTACGGTGAACTCCACTTCGGCGGGACCGCGGCCGACCGGGCCGGCGGCAACGGCTGGGTCGAGTTCAGCGGCTCGTCCGAGGTCAACAGCTTCTCGCTGGGCAAGGGCGCGCGAGCGACCGTCACGCTGCGCTGGGACGCCTGGCCGGTCACCACGAACGATCTCGACCTGTACGTCACCGACAGCGCGGTCGCGCCGACCGGCCCGAACGACCCGCATGTCGTGGCGCGCTCGACACTGTCCCAACGCGACACCGCCGGTGGTGCCGCGCCGGTCGAAGAGACCCAGTTCCTGAACACCACGGGCGCCGCCGCGACGTTCTACACCTGGGTCAAGAACAACAACGCGCCCTACACCACGAAATTCGATCTCTACGTCACCAAAGCCGCGACCGGCGCCCTGCAGTGGCCCACACCAGCGGGAAGTATCGCCGAGCCGGCAAGCTCCCCCTACGTCCTCGCCGCCGGAGCGACCCAGCCCGGTTTAGGTCTGCTGGAGACCTACAGCAGCCGTGGTCCCACCATCGACGGCCGCGCGAAACCCGATCTCACCGGCTTCGACAAGGTCTCCACCGCGGCGAGTGCCGGCGGCACCTTCGGGGGCACGTCCGCGGCCGCCGCGCACGTCGCCGGCGCGGCCGCGTTGCTGAAGTCGGCGAATCCCCGGCTCGACGCCACCGGCATCGAAAGCCTGCTGAAGACCCGCGCGAGAGCTGTTACCGGTGGCTCCGCGAACGATTGGGGCGCCGGGATCCTCGCGCTCGGCTCGCCCGGCTCGGCTCCCGGCGCGGTGCCGGGCGGCTACACCCCGCTCACCAGTCCGTCGCGCGTGCTGGACACCAACACCGGGATCGGCGGGCACCAGCGGAGGTTCAGTCCAGGGGAGACTTTCGCGCTCGCGATCCCCGGTGCTCCCGCCGACGCCACGGCCGTGGTCCTCACCGTCACCGCCGGGCTCACCGACGGCCCCACCGAACTGCGGTTCACCGCGGAGAACCCGGGCACGGCGCAACCGGTCCGGTTCCCGGTCGCCGCCGGACGGCAGAGCGCGCTGACCATGGTGGTGCCGCTCGGCGCCGACCGTGCCGTCCGCGTCACCAACACGGCCGGGACCCCCGGTGTCCAGGTGGACTTCTCCGGCTACTTCAGTCCCGACGGCGCCGGTGCCTACACGGCCAGGGCAGGGGGTACGCGGCTGCTGGACACCCACGATCTCACCGGCCCCCGGCACACCCCGCTCGCCGGCGGCGAGGAGATCGCGCTTCAGGTGCGGGGCGTCGCCGGGGTGCCGGCCACCGCGACGACCGTCGCGCTCAACCTGACCGCCTCCAGTACCACCGAGCCGAGCACGATCGCGGCCTATCCACAGAGCTACATCGCGGGGACCGCCAACGCGGTCTACCTCAACGTGGGGCAGCGCCGGTCGAATCTCGCGGTGGTCCGGATCGGCGACGACGGCAAGATCCGGTTGCGCAACTCCGCGGGCCTGACCCATCTCGCGGCCGATCTGCTCGGCTGGTTCGCCCCCGGTGACGGCGCGAAGTTCGTGGCGTTGCCCGGCAGCAGCCGGGTCATCGACACCCGCACCGGCAACGGTGTCCCCCGGGCGGCGATCGGCAGAGGGACGGTCGCCACCGCCCAGGTCGGCGGTGTCGGCGGAGTGCCGAGGGACGCCACCGGCGTACTCGTCACCGGTGCCGTGTCGGACAAGATCCTCAGCACCGGCGTCTCGCTCTACGCGCCGGAGACCGGCTGGGCCGTCGCGCCACAGGTGCAGGCCGATCAAGGGCAGGAGGCCGCGGCGACGGCGATCGCCCCGCTGGGTGCCGGCGGCAAGCTCGCCGCCACCAGCTCCGACGGCGCGGTCGAAATGTTCGCCGAGGTCGCGGGTTACTTCGTCGGCGGGAATCCGGCGGGCCCGGCCGGGAACTGCGTGAGCACCGGTGACGAACCGGGGTTCCGGCCGCTGATCAACGGAGGAGCCGAAACCTCATTGGCCCGTTGGGACGTCAACAGCGCGCAACGGGACGGCTGCGAGTTCGGCACCCTGTCCGGCACCGCCGGCCCCTGGAACCCTGCCGACAGCTTCGACAACGACTACACCCTTCGCCTGGACTGGAAGGCCACCACGCCGAACTCGCAGTCGGCGGTCAGCGTCGGCGGAACGCGGATTCCCGGGGTGCCCAATCCGCAGGCGCTGGTCGCGATCAGCGGGGGTTCGGCCCCCGCACTCGAGTCCAGCGGTGCGATCAAGGGCGTCCAGGCGCCGGCCACCGCCGCCGCGAAACCGGTGGGGGAGTGGAACACCTTCGAACTCACCATGGCGGGCCCCAAGCTCACCGTGCTGCTCAACGGTGTCAAGGTCAACGAGTACACGAACCCGGCGGGCTTCGCGCGGCACAGCATGCTGTCGCTGTCCGGTCACGGCACCGGCGATCAGGTGCGGTTCCGCAACCTGCGCGTCCGGTCGAACCGGGTCTCCGGCAGCGGGCCGGTCACCGGAGTGGGCGGCGCGTGCCTCAACCTCGCCGGTGGCGTCCCGTCCGGTTCCACCGTCGAAATGCGGACCTGCGACGGAAGTCCCGGCCAGCTGTGGACCGCGGACGACCTGAGCCTGCAGGTGGTGGGGCAATGCCTGGAAGCGCAGAACAACGGGACCGAACCGGGAACCAGAGTGGTCGCGGTGGCCTGCTCCGGTGGCCCTGGGCAGGAGTGGCAGTCCTTTTCGGACGGTCGTATCTTCAACCCGTACTCGGCGAAATGCCTGTCCGCGGCCGGTTCGGCCAACGGCTCCGCGTTGACCATCCAGGGATGCAACGGCCAGGCCCAGCAGTTGTGGACGTTACGGGAGCGGTCGTCGGCCGCGGGACAGCTGACCAACGGGTTCGGTAACTGCCTCAACGTCACGAACCGTCAGGTCGGCGACGACGCGACCGTCGGCACCATCGGCTGTGTGGCTTCGCTGTCCGACACGTGGTCGTTGTCCCCGGACGGGCAGATCCGGGCGCTCGGGCGCTGTCTCGCGCTCAAGGGCGGGGCCACCACCGACGGCACCCGCGTCGTCACCGCGCGGTGTACCGGGGACACCGCCCAGCAATGGCAGCTGCGGCCCGAAGGCGGCCTGGTGAACGCGAAGTCGGGCAAGTGCCTCGACTCCGCCCAGGGCGCCACCTCGGTGACCATCCAGTGGTGTGTCCCGTCCCAGTTCCAGACCTGGTCCACCGTCAAGATGTTCCCGCACAAGGGAAGGATCGTCGGCATTCACGGGAAATGCGTGGACGTGCGCAACAACGCCGACGCCAACGGGACCGCCGTCCAGCTCTACCCCTGCAACGGGTCCGTCGCGCAGCAGGCCATCGTGCAGAACGACGGGACCATCCGGATGAAGAGCCGCTGTGTCGACGTCACCGGCGGGGTGACGGCGAACGGAACCCCGGTCCAGCTGTACGACTGCACCGGCGTCACGGCGCAACGCTGGTTCCAGCGCCCCGACGGCATGATCGAGAACCCGATGTCCGGCCGCTGCCTCGGTACCCGGGGCGCCGCGACCGAGGACAGCACCCAGCTGGTCATCTCCGACTGCGCGTTCCAGCCGGATCAGCGATGGGGGGTTCAGTTCGACTGAGCCGGAATCCGGGACTGCCGTGGCGTCGCCCCCGGCGCTGGGTGGGCGGTGCGTGCCGCAGGGGGAGGGGATCGGCGGCACGCACCGCCCGGCAGGGCTCCCGCTCCGCGGGGACGTGCGGAGCGGGCGCAGGGGAGACCACGCCGGCGTGCCTTCGTGACGGGAAAGGCGCCGTTCCGTCGTCCCCTCGCTCGCCCGCCCGTTCGAGCGCGTCGCTTTCGTAGCGTCCCAATGGTTTCCGGGGTCAGCGCGGGGGAGCGGCCGGAGCCTCGAGGATGCGGTGGAGCAGCTCGTCGACGGCGGTATCGGCCTCGGCCGCCGCGGCGGCCGGGTCGTCGGCGCGGGCGATGAGCATGGCGATTTCGTTCATGCTCGCCAGTAGCGCGTGGGCGAAGAACACCACGTGGCCCGGGTCGAGGTGCGCCGCGTCGGTGGCCGCGGCGAGCGCGACCTTGACCTGGCGCAGGACGCGGCGTTCGTCGAGTTCCCGCCAGCGCTGCCAGCCGAGCACCGAGGGCGCGTCGATGAGCACGATGCGATGCACTGCCGGGTCGGCGGTGAGCCGGATCCAGGCACGGCAGCCCGCGCGGAGCGCGGACACCGGGTCCGGCGCGTCGCGCGTCGCGGCGGCCATGCTTTCGCCCGTGCGGTCGTAGACGGTGTCGAGCACGGCGGCGAACAACGCGTCCTTACCACCGAAGTGGTGGTAGAGCGCGCCGCGGCTGACCCCGGAGTCCCGCAGCACGGCCTCGATCGAGGTCCCTTCGTAGCCGCGTTCGGTGAACAGCCTGGTGGCCACCGCCACCAGGTGCTCCCGGGTCGCCTGACCGCGTTCCGCCTTCTTGTTCACGTACCGACGCCTCCCTCGCGATTGACATACCGACTGTCGGTCTGGAATAACTAGACCGACAGTCGGTATGGACTTCGGGGAGGACTTTAACCATGGACGTACGCGAGCTCGAAGCTCACCGCCGCCGCGTGTCGACCCGCTTCGGCGAAGTCAGCTATCTCGACGTCGGCACCGGCCCCGCCGCGCTGTTCGTCCACGGCGTCGGCACGAACGCCGGGCTGTGGCGGCACGTCATCGCCGCCTCGGCCGGGCAGCGCCGGTGTATCGCGTTCGACCTGCCGGGGCACGGTCATTCACCGGTGCACGCGGACCGTGACCTCTCCCTGCGCGGACTCGCCGGACTGGTCGAAGAGTTCTGCGAGGCACTGGAACTCGCCGAGGTCGACCTGGTCGCCAACGACACCGGCGGTGCCGTCGCCCAGGTCTTCGCCGTCGGTCACCCCGCGCGGCTGCGTACGCTCACCCTCACCAACTGCGACACCCACGACAATCTGCCGCCCGAGGCGTTCCGGCCCACGGTCGAACTCGCCGAGCAAGGCAGGCTCGCGTCACTCGCCGCACAGCTCGTCGCGAATCCCGGGTTGGCGAGGGCCGGGACGTACGGTGCCGGATACGAACATCCGGACCAGGTCGACGACGCCACCCTTCGCGACTACCTCACGCCGGTGTTCGGCACCATCGAGGCCGCCCGTGGCTTCGAGCGGCTACTGACCTCCCTTAAAGCCGACGACCTTGTCGCCATCGAGCCGGAGCTGAAGGAGCTCAGGGTGCCGACGCTGATCGTCTGGGGCACCGGCGACGAGAACTTCGAGACGCGCTGGGCCTACTGGCTGCGGGACACCATTCCCGGCGTCCAAGAGGTGGTCGAGGTCGAGGGCGCGAAACTCTTCTTTCCCGACGAGCGCCCCGGCGAGCTGACGCCGCACCTCCACCGGCATTGGGCTCGCACTCTCCCGCGGTGAGCGAGGATTCCGCGTCGACCGTCCTCTGTGGACGGAAGTGGCAGGTGGGCGGTGCGTGCCGCAGGGGGAGGGGATCGGCGGGGGGGGGGGGGGGGGGGGGGGGGGGGGGGGGGGGCGGCCCCCCCCCCCCCCCCCGGCAGGGCTCCCGCTCCGCGGGGACGTGCGGAGCGGGCGCAGGGGAGACCACGCCGGGGTGCCTTCGTGACGGGAAAGGCGCCGTTCCCAGGCGGGTTCACCCGTTTGCCGGGCCGGCGCCGATCGCGCTGGTGGCGTGGTTCACAGGCTGAAGAGGATCCCGCGCACGATCACCGCGGCGACGAACACGAGAGTGAAGGCGAGGTCCAGCGAGATCCCGCCGATCCGCACCGGCCGCGCGACCCGCCGGACCGGCGCGATCACCGGCTCGGTCGCCGCGTGCGCCAGCTGCCGGGCGCGCCGCACCCACGGCGGGCTGTCCACCACCGCGCCCGCCCAGTCCAGCACCATCCGCCCGATCAGCACGATGATGAACAGCGTCACCACGAGCCCGAGCAACGTTCCGACAAAACCCATCGTCGTCCACTCCCGTCGACACCGTGTTCACGGCCGTTCCGTGTACTGCCGCTATCCGGACAACGGGGACACCCCGCCGAAAGTGCTCGCTCCGCGAGATTCACAGCCGATCCTCAGGCGCGCGGGACGACTTCCGGGTGACGGGCCGTCCTCCCTTCGACGGACGACGACGGCGCGGCGGCGTTGCCAACATCGGGCGGTGGACGGATTCCGGAAGACCCTGACCGGCGTACTGGTTCTGCTCCTGCTCGGTACCGCGGCACCCGCGGCCTTCGCCGAGGGGCCGTCCGCGCCCGCCCGGCAGGCGGACGCGGCCGACACCCCGGTGCTCGCCTGGGGCCCGTGCCGCGAGCCGGGGCACGAGCGATACCAGTGCGCGGTCGCCGAGGTACCGCTCGACTACGCGCGCCCGCACGGGAAACGGCTGCCGCTGGCGGTGCTCCGGCAGCCGGCCACCGATCCCGCGCGGCGGATCGGCACGTTGTTCACCGCGGTGGGCGGGCCCGGCGGCTCCGGGCTCGACGCGGCCAAGCGCGGCACGCTCGCCGACGGCGAACTGGCGCGCCGGTTCGACGTGGTGACCTTCGACCAGCGCGGGATCGGCCGCAGCCGCCAGGTCCGGTGTTTCGCTTCGGAGGCCGAACAGAACCGGTTCTGGGCGGGCACCGCGCTGCCCCCGGCGAACCCGGCGGAGGAACGGCTAGCCGAAGGCAACAGCAGGGCACACGCGCGTGGCTGTGCCGAGCACGACGCGGAACTCGTCGGGCACCTCACCACGGCGGACGCCGCCCAGGACCTCGACCTGCTGCGCCGGGCCGTCGGCGATCGGGAGATGACCTTCAGCGGCGGCTCGTACGCCAGCTACCTCGGCGAGGTCTACGGCGCGTTGTTCGGTGATCGTGTCCGCGCGTTGCAGCTCAACGCGATGATCGATCCGGACGGCTACACCAACCGCACGCTGGAGATGCTGTGGCGCCGTTCGGCGGGCACTGTCGAGGTGCTGCGCGAGTTCGCGCGGCTGTGCACCGAAGCCGGTACGGCGCGATGCCCGGTGGCCGGAGACACCCTCGCCCGCAACACCGCTGTGCTCGACAGGCTGAAGCGCGGGCCCATCACCGTCGGGCGTGGCAAGGACGCGCTGGAGCTGCGCTATGCCGACGTCGTCCCGCTTCACGCGCAGTTGCTCTACGACACCCGGGAAGGCTGGCCCGCGCTGGCCGGACTGATCGCCGGACTGGAACGCGGGCCGGACGGCGATCCCGCGCCACTGCGGGAGATCTACCGGGTCACCGGTTTCCGGCTGGACTTCCTGGACTCCTTCACCGCGATCTCCTGCGCGGACAACACTTTCCCACCGGTTCCGGGAGCGTGGCCCGCGCTGGCACGCGCGTTCGACGCGTACGCGCCGGTCTACGGCAGGCATTGGCTGTACCCGATGCAGGCCTGCGCGTCCTGGGGCGCGCCGCCGGGTGGTTACCCGCAGCGGTACCGGGGGCCGTGGACGCTGCGGTCCCGGACGCCCGCGCTGCTGATGAACAACCGGTACGACCCGGTCACGTCGGTGGCCTTCGCCCACGACGCCCGTCGCCAACTGGGCAACGCCCGGCTGCTCGTCGTGGACGGGCACGGGCACAACCCGCTCGGCAGCGCCTGCACCGACCGGCTGCGCGAGCGGTATCTGATCGACCTGGAACTCCCGGCTCCCGATGCCCGGTGCGCCCCGGACCATCGGCCGTTCGAGACGTCGTAACGCCGGTGCCTCGCCGGGCGGCCCGGGATCTGGGACAGTCGTCACGGGCGGCGGCGAGCCGTTAGCGTGGGGGAGAAGGAGGCACGATGACGGAGTTCCCGGGAGCGCGCGGAACTGTCCACTATCGACAGTGGACGCCGGAGCGGCCCAAGGCGGTGGTGGTGTTCTTCCACGGGCTCGGCGAGCACGTCGGCTCCTACGAGGTCTTCGCGTCGGCGCTCGTCGCGGCGGGTTACGCCGTCTGGGCCGCCGACCACGCGGGACACGGCCGCAGCGAAGGCGAGCGGGTGCGCGTCGACCGGATCGACGACCTGCTCGACGACGCGGGCACGTTCGTCGGCCTCGCCGGGGCCGCGCATCCCGGCCTGCCGCTGGTGCTGGCCGGGCATTCGCTCGGCTCGACCGTCGCCACGCTGCTGACCGCCGAGCGGCTGCTGCCCGCCGGGACGCGCCCGGCGGCCCTCGTGCTCGCGGGGTCCTCCCTCGTGCCGGTCCCCGGTGCGGAGAACGGGCTGGTGGCGTTGCTCGCCAGCGGAATCGACCCGCTGGACCTCCGGAAGGATCCCGGCGAACTCAACCGCAACGCGGCCGTGGTCGAGCAGATCCGCAACGATCCGCTGACCTGGCAGGGCGGCCTCCGGCACGAGACGCTGGCGGCGCTGGGCGAAGCCGCGCAACGGGTGGCGGCTGTGCTTGCCGCCGGGACGTTGTCCCTGCCGGTGTTACTGCTGCACGGCGAAGCCGATGATCTCGCCCCCGCCGAGGGCGCGGAACTTGCCGCGGCGCAGCTGCCCGACGCCCGCGCCAGGATCTTCCCCGCCGATCTCCACAACATCCTCAACGAGATCGACCGGGACGTCGTCTATCGCGAGCTGACCGCCTTTCTCGACGAGGCAGTGCGCTCGTCGGACGTGCCCACCCCCTGAACGTCCGCTCCGGCTCGTATCGCGGTCCGTGAAGGCCTCCTTACCGGCGCTCAGTGCTGTGAAGGAGGCCTTCACGGACCGCTGCCTCGTCGGTCCACAAAGGACTTGACGGCGGGCGCGGAGGGGTCCCGGGCCGCCGGGCTAGCGTGCGGCGCATGGCTTGGCTGCGCAGGAAGAGCGGGGGCGGTTCCGCGGTGCCGGCGCGGATGCCCCCGGCCGTCGACCCCGGCAGCACGGAGCGGTTCGCGGAGCGCGTGCGGGAGCTCAGCCAGGCGGGCAGGCACGGGACGCTCACCCAGGTCTTCGACTACCTCGAGCTGCTGCGGGGCAGGCAGGACCTGCCGCTGTTCGCCGGGGTGAGCGGCCGGGCCGCGATCCTGCTGAGCCTCTCCGGCCGCATGCGCGCGAACCTCGACGGCCTCGACGAGCTGATCCGCCGCAAGGGCGCGCGCCTGTACCTGCAGGGCCACCGGCTCGACCGGTTCGGGATCGTGCGCGCGGTCCTGGAACTGCCGGAGTACGAGCTGATCTTCGAGGCACCGCTGACCCTGGCCGACGGCGACGTGCAGGAATTCGTCTCCGCCGCGTACCAGAACGAAGCCGTCGAGGTGCACCTCACCCACACGTCCGGGACGGAGCCCGCGCGGTTCGCCTGCCGGGCGGCCGGGATCCGGCCCGTGGTGGACGCCGCGCTGGAGGCGGTGCGCGGCCTCGACCATCCCGCGACACACGCCGAACAGGCGACGGCCGCGGACGAGCTGGAAGTCCGGTTCCCCACCGTCGGTGACGGGCTGAGCGGCCGGACCCGCGTCCGGCTGACCGTCACCGGGACACCGGACGGCGTCGTGACCATGGTGGCCAGACACTGAGCCGAAGGACGCTCTGCTCGCGCTCAACGCCGTGAAGGCCTCCTTCACGGCGT